>CAIPGD010000080.1 GCA_903864485.1 uncultured bacterium
GCCTACAAGACCGTCAATACGGATGCGCTTGGATGGGTGATTCGTCGGGTAACCGGTAAATCCATCGGACAGAATCTCTCAGAAATGATCTGGTCGCAGCTTGGAATGGAACAGGACGCCTACTTTACGGTTGACTCTGTGGGCAATGAGTTCGCCGGTGGTGGCCTGAACACTGGCCTACGAGACCTCGCCAGGTTCGGAGAAATGATCCGTAACAACGGCCGCGCAAACGGAAAGCAAATCCTGCCCGAAGCAGCGATTCTCGATATTCGGCGCGGCGGGCGTAAGGCCGATTTTGCCAAGGCCGCTTATCCGCTGCTACCGGGTTGGAGCTATCGCAGCATGTGGTGGATCACGCATAACGACCATGACGCGATCATGGCGCGGGGCGTTCACGGGCAAAGCATCTACGTCGATCCCAAGGCCGAAATGGTGATTGCCCGCTACGCGTCTCACCCGGTGGCCGCGAACGGTGGCAACGATCCGGTTACGCTTCCGGCATTTCATGCGATGGCTAAAGCGCTGATGAAGAACTGAAGTTGGCGGTTCGGCACAATCTACATAAAGAAGTAAAAATAAATAACCATTTGCATGCGTCGAAGCCCGTCAGCACGTCCGATCTGGCGGCCCGACGCATCGTAAATGCGCTCGCCGTCGATCCGGCCCATCGAGGTGCCTGAGGCACTGTAAAGGCGTTCGCCGTCGATCCGTCCCATTTGCGAGCCGGATGAGTCATAGATTCGATCGCCCTCAAGTCGGCCCAGCTGGCGGCCCGAGGCGTCGTAGATGCGATTGCCGTCGACTCGACCGATTTGCCGCCCACTGCTGTCGTAATAGCGTTCGCCGTCGACGCGGCCGATCTGGCTGCCACTGCTGTCGTACATGCGCTGGGCGGCGGCGGGAGCCACGGTGGACAACAGGGCGATTGCAATCAGGGTGGTGATGGACGTTTTCATGGCATATCGGGACATACCCTTGTGCGACAGCGTTACCGCGTTTCTTTCGCTTTCCTGGATCTATGATCGAGCTGGCCCGACCGTCGGTCCGGACGATTTACACACAACTTACAAGAATCATGGAGACATTGGAATGCAGGGTTTGACGATTCATCGAGGACTTCGACTGGTGGCGGCATGCGTCGCTGCGGCGGTTGCGCCATTTGCTTTGGCCCAGGCTCTGCCAGTGGCTGCGCCCGAATCCGTTGGGATGTCGGCCGAGCGACTGGCGAAAATCACCACCGAAATGAACCG
This sequence comes from uncultured bacterium, assembly GCA_903864485.1. Lineage (GTDB taxonomy): Bacteria > Pseudomonadota > Gammaproteobacteria > Burkholderiales > Burkholderiaceae_E > RFPW01. The sequence continues at coordinate 1,251 of CAIPGD010000080.1, forward strand.
CGAAGTCGCTGAAAAAAAGCTTCCCGGCGCCGTTGTGATGGTGGCCCGTAAGGGCAAGCTGGTGTACTCGCAGGCGTTCGGGAGTCTGAATAATGCAACGGGTGGGGCGATGGCTCCCGACTCGATTTTCCGCATCTATTCCATGACGAAGCCACTCGTTTCAACTGCTCTGATGATGCTGGTTGAAGACGGCAAAGTGCAGCTCACAGACCCCGTTTCGAAGTTCTTGCCGACCTTCAAGAGCCCGATGGTCAGTGTCCCGACGTTCGACCCCGTTTTCCACGGGGTGAGCTTCCGTCTGATGCCCGCTAACCGCGAGCCAACGATTCAGGACCTTTTGCGCCATACCTCCGGTATCGCCTATGGGGAACTCACGAAGAACACGCTTGTTCGCGATGCTTACATCAAAGCGAATGTCTATAAGCCGAACCTTGATTACGATGCGCGTGAGCTTCCCGGAACCCAGATGGCCGAGCAGTTAGGCAAGGCGCCGCTGAGTCAGCAACCCGGTACGGCCTGGGAATACAGCCTATCGGTCGATGTTCAGGGCCGGGTAGTTGAAGCCGTCACTGGCAAGCGCCTGGTTGATTTCATGCAAGAGCGTCTGTTTACGCCGTTGAAGATGGCGGATACGGGGTTTTACGTACCAGCAAGCAAGACGGGGCGCTTGGCAGAGCCGTTTCCGAAAGACCCGGCCACAGGTGTTGATAACAAGTTGATCGATGTCAGCAAGGTGCCCGGCAACGATTCGGGTGGTGCGGGCGGTGTGAGTACGGCGGGCGATTACCTTCGTTACTGCCAAGCGATGCTCAATGGCGGGCAGCTTGATGGCGCCCGAATTCTGTCGCGTTCGACGGTCACTCTGATGGCATCTGATCACCTCGGACCCAACATCAGCACCGCGGTGAACCCCGGGATGTTGCTGCTCGGGACGCAGGGTTACACCTTCGGCCTCGGGTTTTTGGTTCGACAGGCTGACGGTCTTGCCGGAGTTCACGGCACACCGGGCGAATTCACCTGGGCTGGTTATGCAGGGACTTATTTTTGGGCCGAGCCCAAAGAACAAATCTGTGCCGTCTACATGACGCAGGCTCCGAGTCCGCTCCGGGCTTACTACCGTCGGATGATGAAGGATCTGGTGTCACAGGCAATCGTTGATTGATATTTTTTGGGGGAGAACAGAATGAATGCTAAATTTAGAATGAAATCTGTGATGACGGCTAGGCCGGTTCTGCTGACGGCCTTAGCCGCAGCCGTCGCCGGATTAGCCGGGTGCGGTGGAGATGACAACCCCGCCCGCGGCTCGCTGATCGACTCGCCGGTGGTCCTCGCGACTCTGCCAAAGGCGGCGATCGATGCGGGACCGTTCAAGGCGTTGACCGGCGCAGCGAAGTGCGATGTCAAAGTCGTCTCGCTCAACTACAACACCATTGGCGTATCGGGTGAGTTGAGCAATGCCTCCGGCGTCATGCTGGTGCCTTCCGGTACCGATTGCACGGCACCGACTGGTCTCGTCGCCTATGCGAAGGGGACGGACGTTCAAAAGCCGCGCACGCTTGCCAACCCTGCGGACGGCGAGACCTTCTTGCTCGCCGCCATGTATGCCGCCCAAGGGTATACCGTGGTGGCGACGGATTACCTCGGATTTGCCAAGTCCACGTACTCGTACCATCCCTATCTGCATGCCGATAGCGAGGCGAGCTCCGTGATTGATTCGATCCGTGCGGCCCGCAGCGCCGCGTCGGGAGTCGGTTCGACCTTGTCGGGTAAGGTCATGCTCACCGGCTACTCCCAAGGCGGACATTCTTCGATGGCAGCGCATCGGGCGATCGAACGCGACAATGCTGGCGAAATTAATGTGGTTGCTGGGGCTCACCTCGCTGGGCCATACAACATGTCGGGTTCACTTAAGTCGACTGCGGTCATTGCCGGGTACCAGTTCTTTGTGCCCTATCTGGTGACTGCCTGGCAGAAGGTCTATGGGACCGTCTACTCAAAAGTCGGAGATGCCTTTAAGGCTCCCTATGACGGGTACATCGAAACCTTGTTGCCCAGCGCGACGCTGGACTACACCACGCTCGTGACCTCGGGCAAGCTTCCGGGTAAGAACGGCGAGACGCCCACACAAGCGCGTGATGTGCTCTTCCAGAGCGCCTTCATTGCCGATGCGCAGACGAACGCAAATAACGGATTGTTTCTGGCCGGCAAAAAGAATGATCTGCTCGGCTGGAGTCCTAAGTCTAAGCTTCTGCTTTGCGGCGGCGCAGGCGATCCGACGGTACCACCCGCCTTACATCAGGTACCGATGAAAGCCGACTTTGACAGCCGCAATTTGACGAACGTCAGCACGGTTGATGTGGATGGTTTTGTGCAGGC
>CAIPGD010000081.1 GCA_903864485.1 uncultured bacterium
TGCGATGATTTGGCTCGCCGCCCCGATGCAGCGAGCTTTTTGGCCTATCGAGGCGCGGAACCGAGCCACCCTAACAGCGCCCCCACCAGCGACCCCACCAGCGCCCCCCTCGGTTTGATCAATTGCTTCGAAGGCTATTCAACCTTCAAAGCCCAGCCGCTCTTGAATGTGCACGATATCGTTGTGCATCCCAAGGTTCGCGGTCAGGGCGTTGCTCAGGCCCTGCTGGCGGCAGCCCAGCAACTCGCGGTTGAGCGAGGCTGTTGCAAGCTCACCCTCGAGGTCCTCAGTGGCAACACCGTCGCAATGAACGCTTACGACCGTTTCGGGTTTAAGCACTACCAACTCGACCCCGATGCCGGGCACGCGGTCTTGCTGCAGAAATGGTTATGAAGGCGTGATGGGGCGGGTCAGGTAGACCCCTTCGCGACCAACAATCGGCAAGCGGGTTGGCATAAAGATGGTGCAGTCGTCACACGGGGCACGGATTTCTTCAGGCCCGTCAATCGCAATCAACTCGCCTTTGGCAAAGACCTCGAACCCCACCAGCGGTCGCACAAACGAAAATTCCGCGGTCTTGATGACATGGGTGCTCAACATTTCGAACGCGCGGTGTTCGCCCTGACCGCCCTGACCACCCTGAGCGCCGGTCGAATGGTTCGGCTCCTGCTCGAGTTCAATCAATCCGAAGTGCCCCAGAAAATCCTGCGTGACTGCGATCGCCAGATCGACCGACGCGCGCCTGAAGTGCTGACCACACTCCAGAACGACTGCGGCACCCGGCCCATCGGCTTTGCCGTGCGGGCCATATTCGATCAGCGGGGTACCCGAACTCATTCCATTGGGCATAACGAGGTGGATCATCGGCTTGGGCAGCGCCCTCGCCACAGAAGCATTTCGCGGATGCCCTGGATACACCCAGAACGGTGCAACATCCTGCGCCGTCGAATGAATATCCAAAATATGATCAGCCTCGGCCACGATCTCGCGCATCTCGCGCGCGCGCCGCAACTCGACACTTTCCTCAGGACCATCGAGCCATTGTTCTGACCAGATGCGGTTCAGGTTGTGCGTGATCTGCCGACTCTCGAATGGCCTCTCGAGATCGAAGCTCTCGTAGGCGGCGACGTTCGCGAAGCTCACCGTCAATGTGCCCATTCGGGGACGTACGCCCCGATCAAGCAAGTCGCAGGCGGCAACCATGCCGCAAAATTCGTTGCCGTGGGTCAATGCGTTGATCAGCACATGGGGGCCTGGTTGATCGGCCACGAATCGATGCACGTAATCAACGCCGACATTGCCTTTGCGGTAAGGGCTCAAGTCGCGAGGCAAGACCTCAATCGGAGGTAGTGTCATGGCGTGCTCACAAACTCAGTCGCGAATCCAGGTCTGCGTCCGACCGATCATCGGTACGCCAATATAGCCGCGCACGTTCAGTAACTTGGCCTCAGGATCGAGGTTCAACTTAACCTGATAAATCGAACCATTATTCGGATCGAGGATTTCGCCGCCTTCCCAGACGGTGCTCGAGGTCTTTTTCAAACCCGACATGATCGTCATCCCGATAACGGGTTTGTCCTTTCGATGATCTTTGCACTGCTCGCAAACTGGGTCGGGCCGATCGCCAGGGGCCGTAAAGATCTTGACGACAGTACCCTGCAGTTTCTGATCAACTAGTTCAATCCGGATGATCGATTTCGGCTGATTGGTCTTGTCATCGATCGTCTTCCAGTTGCCGACAATGGGTTCGCCTTGGGTGGTTTGTGCGAACAAAGTCGGGCTCATGAGGGCAAGCCCGACCCATAGGGCACTACGCCGGATTAATGCATTCATTGAAAGTCTCATTGGAGTGGATTGAGGGGCTTAGGGCTAGGCTGCACGCAAATCCTCGCGGATGAATTCCACGGCCTTCTCGGCAATCATCACTGCTGGCGCATTCGTGTTTCCACCCGGGACTGTGGGCATCACTGAACAGTCCACGATCCGCAATCCATGGATCCCATGCACCCGCAGCCGCGCGTCGACGACTGCCATCGGGTCGGCCCCCATGCGGCAGGTTCCGACCGGATGATACAAAGTATCTGCATGGCCGCGAATGAATTGACGCAAGTCATCATCGGTCTCAAGCGGCTCATCAAACAGGGGCACCGGTGGGCCCTCGTGCAGCATGGGGGATTCAACAATCCGCTTGATCCACTTCACCCCGCGCAGCAAGGTCTCCATGTCGCGCTCATCGCTCAGAAATGCCGGATCGATCAGCGGCGGGGCCATGGGGTCAGTCGATGCCAAACTGACGCGCCCGGCACTATGCGGACGCAATACGCAGACGTGGCCCGCAAAGCCGCTACCCCATCGGGGGGTGCGGCCGTGATTGTCGGATAGCGCATGGGCAAAGACCATCTGCACATCGGGCGCGGGCAAACCGGGCAAGGTCCGAACGAACGCCCCGGCCTCGTTGACGTTCGACGTGAACATCCCCCGGCGCTGATCGTGATAATCGCGCCAGGCACGCCAGCCCTCAGCGCTCAGCCCTGACCCTAAACCGATCAACCCCGCAGAATTTCGGCGATAGGCCAGCGCGCAATCGATATGGTCCTGCAAGTTGCGCCCGACGCCCGGTAAATCAAGCTTGGTGACGATCCCAAATTTTGACAACACATCCGGATCACCGATGCCCGAAAGCATCAGCAGTTGCGGCGTCTGCAACGCACCGGCGCTGACAATCACCTGTTGGTTCGCCTTCACCTCAACCCGCTCTCCCCGGATCTGACAAACCACCCCGGTCGCGCGCTGACCATCCAAAGTGATTTGCAAGGCTCGAGCGTCTGTAATGACTCGCAAATTGGGCCTGTTACGCGCGCTCCCAGCCTCACCGGGGCGGCCCAGATAAGCCCGCGCGACATTCCAGCGCTCGCCGCCTTTTTGAGTCACCTGATACCAGCCCACCCCTTCGTCTTGAGCGCCTGAAAAATCCTCGATCTGCGGCAAGCCTTGGGCCACGGCCGCTTCAATCATCCGCCGCGAAAATGGGTTGGGACTCCGAATATCCGCCACATGGAGTGGACCACCCTGACCGTGGAACGCATCGCTAAAACGTTCGTTATGCTCGGAGCGACGAAAATAGGGCAATACATCCGCCCAGGACCAACCCGGGTTCCCCAACTCGGCCCAATGGTCATAATCCATCGGATGGCCGCGAATATAAATCTGAGCATTAATTGAACTGCTGCCGCCAAGCCCTTTACCGCGGGGTTGATAGCCCCGTCGACCTGCCAATCCAGCTTGAGATTCGGTCTGAAACGCCCAATTGAAGAGCCGCGAAGGAACCGTCAATGAAAGCGCTAATGGGGCGTCGACGAACCAGCGTGAGTCCTCTCCACCGGCTTCCAGCAGGCAGACCTGCAGCGCTGGATCCTCGCTGAGTCGCGCCGCCAAAACGGCCCCGCAAGAGCCCCCGCCAATAATGACGACGTCAGAGCAAATTTCAGAATTCATCGATTTCGTTGAACCAGGTCGCAATTTGCAACGGTCGGGTTGCTAATGTTGACATGTTTACTGTCAAAATCCTGCCATCGAAATCATCTCGTGCCCTTCGGCCATAAGGAGATCCCGCCATGTTGAACGTGATGCGCCTGTCGCTGGCGCTCTTCGGAATCGGTGCCATCGCGGTCGGTTTGGGTTTTGCCATTGCCCCCGATCGCCTGGCGGTTGAGTTTGCGCTGACCCCTGTAGGGATTGCCGGCGTGGGTAATTTGCGGGCCGATTTGGGCGGCTGTTTCATTGCATTGGGCGGATTTACGCTGCTCGGTTTGCGCCCTGGCCGAGAACAATGGTTAAACGTACCCATTGCACTCATTGGCCTCTTTCTGGCGTTGCGACTGATGCATCTGGGTATCGATGGCATCAGCGATGGTGGTATTCGTTCTACCGTCGTTGAAATCATCTTGCTGCTGCAACTCGGCTTGGGCCGCCGCTTATTGACCAATAGCGACGCGGGATTTACTCGTCCCGAGTTCTGACCCTGGGCCCGGAGCCACTGAGACCGTTCTAAATCCGACATGGACCGCCGCCATACCATCTTCGAGCGGTTGGCGGGACCCCGCTCTGGCGCGGGCGCAATAATCCTCGGAACACAAAAAGGATCCGCCCTTGATGACGTGGGCACCGACCGCGCGTTCATCTGCCCTTGAACGTGAGATCGCGCCTGCGGTCGTCGTCGACGCGATCATTGCCCCGAGTTGACCGGATCCCCGGTAGACATCCTGAGTCAGTTCCCAGACGTTGCCAATCAGGTCATGGATCCCCATCTCGTTGGGGGCATAGCACCCCACCGGCGCAATCCCCGCATGTCCGTCAATGCCTGCATCAAGCACCGGGAAAAGGCCCTGCCAGGTGTTTGCAGCGGCCTTGTCCCCCACATTTCCAGCGGTAGCACCCATTCGCGCGGCGCGTTCCCATTGAATTTCAGTCGGCAGGCTTCGACCGAGCCATTGCGCATACGCCGACGCATCCGCGTAAGTGACGGCGACGACCGGATAGGCCTCACGTCCCTTGATCGAAGACCCATCGCCTGCAGGCTGCCGCCAGGTCGCCTCGCGGCTAATCGCCCACCATTGCGACGTGTCTTCCCGCCCGAGGACCGACTCCGGTTGACGAAACACGGAAACAACGCCGGGTCGGGTGGCAGTTTGATCTTGTCGAGCGCGCTCGGCCTCGGACACGTAACCCGTGGCTTGCACGAACCGAGAAAACTGGGCATTGGTGACTTCGGTGCGGTCCATCCAGAAGCCCGCCGTTTCAACGGCGCGACTGGGGGCTTCGCCCGGTTCGAGTGGATCGCCCATTTCGAAAGCACCACCGGGAACCCACACCATTTCGGGGGTTGCAGAAGCCCCGTGTCCTACATCGCAACGCGGGCCAGGACCGAGGGCACCTGAAACGCCTGAGCCACCTGAGCCACCCAAGCCGTCCAATCCTAAGGCACCCAGTACGCCCAGCACGCCCAACACGCCCGTCAGGGCAATGAGAGTCCGGGCGCGACCAGAACGGCTCAAAACATCAATCAGGCCGGCGAACGCGAGACGACGCGAAACAAATCTTCGTTCTGACGGAGCCAGGCTTCGGACGCTGTTCCATCCTGATGCGATGGATGAAAGTCCTCAGAAAAATAAGCACGCCAGTGCTTGAAGCCATAACGAACCAAGCCCTGCTTGCCCAACATCATGCTGGCGGCGCTGCGCCAAGTGGTCCAACTGAATAAAGCTTTGTCGTCCCAGAGATTGCGAACAGTCTGGCGCATGAGTTCGAACAGAAACTGAACCGTCACAAATCGGAACCAGAACCGGCGCCATTTTTCATTACCGCCGAGGGCACGATAGAGATCAAACGCAATGCAGCGATGCTCCGTTTCTTCAGCACTATGCCAAAGCCAGAGTGTTTTCAGGCGGGGGTCTGCGCCCTCCAGATTTTGCGGCGTCTCGAGCATCCATCCCGCGAAGATCGCCGTGAAGTGCTCGGTCGCTGAGGTGATCGCGACCGCGTGCCGAGGATCGAGCTTCATTGACGCTAGCTTCTCCAAGCGCTTGATCAGGCGCTTTTCATGACTGTTCACGAAGCCCTGAGCGTCAAGTTGCTTGTTGTATAACGCGTGCAGGTGGCGATGCGTCGCTTCTTGGCCAACAAAGCCCTGAATTTCGCTGGCGAAATAAGCTCGCTTGCTCTCCGGTAACACCTTGAGACCGGCACGCAGGGAGTCGATGAACATCTGCTCTCCGACCGGAAAACTCATCGAGAGCGCATTCAACCAAGCCGAGCGGAAGGCATCGCCCCCGTTCCAGCGCCGAGCGAAAGGTTCTTTGAGGTCGATCAAAAGACGGCGGACAACGAGATCGGTCATGTAGAGCTCCAAGACATCGAACGCATGCGGTACGAATGCGTACCAACCGATGAAGTTTCCCGGAGGCGACCGGTACTGTCAAGTACCATTGGGGAATGGAGCCAATATCCCTTCAAGAAACCGAACGCGACCACCGCCACCGGCTGCTCGACGCCATGGCGCAATCAGTGGCGAGCAATGGGTTTGCAAGCACCACGGTCACGGATGTAGTCACCTTGGCCAGGGTCTCGCGACGCACTTTCTACGAACATTTCGGGACTCGCGAAGCGTGTCTGATTGCCTTGTTTGATGCGGCGAGCGCCCAGGCCTTCAAGGTCCTGGTGGGGTCGATCAACCCAACGCAAGATTGGCGGGATCAACTGAACGACGCCTTGAACGCGTATCTGAGCATCCTCTCGATGCAGCCCACGCTGCTGAAAACCTTATTCGTCGCGGTATTTGCATTGGGCGACGAAGGGCTCGCCGCGCGAAGGCGCAGTAATGAACAGTTGGTGAATTTCATTGAGGCCACTGTGACCGCTGGTTCCAATGGCCAATCAGCGCCAGAGCGCGCGATCATTACAGCGATCGTAGGAGGGATCCATGAGCTGATTCTGCAATCGATTGAGCGCGGAGAAGAAGGACAATTGACGAAGCTCGTCCCGACGGTGGTCCGGTTTCTTCGGCAGGGGCTGGATCAGTCAAAATCATAGGCGCATCGAAATCCAATATGTGCAGTGCTCGTCTGCGTCGGTAAACCAATCCGCGCCGCCGGTCGGTATCGGGCGCAATACTCAGCTGCGCAGAGATACGACCCGCCTTTGAGGGTCTGCTCCAGGGGCTTCTCAGGATTTTGCTGGTTGCTTTGTTTTTCCCGCTCAGAAACGCCACATCCACATTCCCCTACAGCTTCCAGCGGCATCGGTCCCTCCGGGGAAAAAGCAGTCGAAGTCCACTCCCAAATGTTACCGATCATGTCAAACAACCCGTACCCGTTTGGGGGGTAGGACGATACGGGCGTTGGCCCAGGGGCATCACACCTTGCGTGATACCAGGGGAAACTGCCCACCCAGATATTGGCGAGCAGGCGGTCTCCGGGCATCAGTTCATTGCCCCACGCGTAATCACAATCAACCAAGCCCCCGCGGGCAGCCACCTCCCACTCTGCTTCGGTGGGTAGATGCCCCCCGCGCCACTGCGCAAACGCCAGTGCATCGTCATAACTGACATGAACGACCGGATGAAGCTCGAGCCCGTTGAGTGAACTCCCGGGCCCCTGCGGGTGGCGCCACGAAGCCCCTCGAACGAAAGCCCACCACTGGGTGGGATCGCGCAGATCGACAGGGCCATCGGTCATCCGGAATGTGGCAGAACCCGCGGGCTGGGCCCGTTCACAGTCGGTCAACCAGCCGGTCGCTTTTACAAAATCCGCAAATTGCGCGTTGGTGACTGGCGTTCGATCGATGGAGAACGACGGCAAATCGATCGAGCGCGCAGAACGTTCTTCTGGATAAAACGAATCCGATCCAACGCGATAGCGGCCGGCAGGGATGAGGACCGCACCCTCTCGAATCGACAAGCCCGTCTCGATAGAAGCCGGCGCTCGAGTCACAGCCGCCTTCAGACTGACATCGTCATTTCGCGCAAGTACCTCAGCATTTCGAGGGACGTGTTTTCGGCGATATTAATGTCAATGCGTACAACGCGGATCTTGCCCTGAAACGGATTGGGCCCCTGGTAATCCGAGGAGACCTGATTCCCGAGATCGGCACCAACGCTGAAGCCGTCGTAAGACGTATTGACCAGCACGCGATCAAATTTGCGCTCGGCCACCTGCCGGTCATTGACGAATAAGGCGCCACTGCCCTCGAACGGACGCGCACGCATCGTCTGAACATAGCGCACCTTCAGGGGCCCCTTGGGCAACGGGTCACTGGAAATCATGCGTTCGTTCCAGGGCACCATCTGAGTTTCGTAAACGAGATGGCCCTTGGTATCGACGTAAAGCACATAACCCGCGTGCTTGGAGCCTTGTGCCACCAGGACACCGCGAGCACCCGTCGCCGCGGCCTCAAACTCAACCTCGATCTGATGATCGAGCCCACCGACAATCGGTCCGACATCGCGGGCAATCCGCTCGACCGGGGGGTGAAATTCCCAATGCTTACGCAGCCTGCGCTGGCGGTCCTGCGCCAGCCGGATGACAAGATTACGATCATCGAGCGGGTAGACCCCGTAAGCTCGGGCGGCTTGGTCAAACTTTTCGCGCAACCGTTTGACGACATCCGGTTTCTGCTCCGCAAGATCGACAAGCTCGTTCGGATCTGAAGACAGATCATAAAGTTCCCAACGATCTTCCTCGAAAGGCTTGCCGCGTTCATGACGTGCAACGAGTCGCCATGGGTCTTCAAAATATGCACGGTTTCCCGCTAACTCAAAGTATTGTTCCTTGCGCGTCGGAGCCTTGAGGTCCCCAAATGTGGGCAGGATGCTTTGGCCTTCGAGCGGCTTCTGCGCGTGCCCCTGATGGTGCGTCGGTCGCTTGGCCCCAGCAATTTCGAGCAGGGTTGGATACAGATCAACGACATGCACAAACTGATGCCGGAGTTCACCACGTGACACGATTTTGGCGGGCCAACTCACGATCAAGGGGTCTGCCACACCCCCCAGATGCGTGCGCTGCTTGTACATGCGGAACGGGGTGTTTGAGACGTTCGCCCAACCCATGGGGTAATGCGGGAAAGTGCCATCCCCACCCATCTGGTCATAGAGCTTCTCTGCGAGTTCGAGCGGGACTGGCCGCCCAAAACCAGGACCGAAAACATTGGGGGTACCCGTCGATGTCCCCTCGGCCGAACCGCCATTGTCAGAGATCAGAACGATCGCGGTGTTTTCGCGAATCCCCAACTCGTCGAGCGTTGTCAACAAACGGCCGATGTTGGAATCCACATTGCTGACCAGCCCGGCGAAGACCTCCATGTAACGCGCGTAGAGCTTGCGCTCCCGCGCACTAAGCTTATCCCAGGCCTCAGCCCCAAACGACAACGGCGGGAGCTGAGTCGTCTTTGGCATCACGCCCAGTTCACGCTGTCGCTCCAGACGCCGTGCGCGGACAACGTCCCAGCCTTCGTCGTACTTGCCCTTGTAAGCATCCCGTTCACGAGCACGGGCTTGCAGCGGTGAATGCGCACCGGGGTAGGCAAGCTTCAGAAAGAATGGCTTATCCGCCGTGAGCGCCTGATGCGTCCGAATGTACGTCATCGCACGGTCGGTCAAGTCATCACAGACAAAATAATCGTCCTGAACTGGAGGCTCAACCGGTGCAACGCCATCAAATAATTCTGAAGGCTTAAAGTAATCAGTCGAATGCCCCTGGAACCAGTAGGCCCGATCAAATCCGCGCTGGGTTGGCCAGTTGTCGTAAGGGCCTTGCGGGCCAGTGGTATCGGCATTGTTCAGATGCCATTTGCCACAAAGCCAGGTTGACCACCCAGAATCGCGCAAAACTTCAGCCAGGGTTGCCGCCTCATGGGTCAGGTCGCCGCGATACCCGGGATAGCCCAAGTCAAGATCGGCCAGCCAGCCCATCCCGGCTGAATGTGAATTCAACCCAGTCAGCAACGCCGCGCGGGTGGGCGAGCACATCGCGCAAGTCCTGAAATTGGTGTATCGAAGTCCCTGCGACGCAATGGAGTCCATCGCTGGCGTTCGGATTTCGCTACCGTAGCAACCAAGGTCGGAGAACCCCACATCATCGAGAACGATGACCACCATATTGGGCGCGCCCGAGGGCGCCTTCACCTTGAGGGCAGCCGCCGGTCGTGAATCCTGAAATGACTCGGCCACCTGCGGCGCTGCACCCTCGGCGAGCGCTGGTGGCGTCACCATGGTCTTGACCTGCCGACGCACCGCCTCTGCACCCACACCTACAGCCGCCATGCCAGTGGCACCTACCGCAGCGCCGCGCAGCCATGCACGACGACTCAGCTTCTTCAATTCAGAGGATCCATCAGACGCGTTATCAGTCACGTGGCAAGCTCAAAGTCAGGGTTGAAAATTTATGGCACTTACTATGTCAATATAAAAAAATCTGTCAATCCTTAACTTCCCTGCTGAGGCCCACTTTTGAGTGTTGATCCGCCCCTGAATCCGAGCCAGGGAACACCCCAGTTTTTAAAGGTTCACGGGCTCGACTTGTCTTACTTCACCGGCAAGCTTGAGGCCAATCTGCGCAACAAGGGCATTCGCTATGAGCTGGTTGAAATGGATACAAGGTCATTCAAATCATTGGGGCAACGCGCGGGCGTCAACCAGATGCCGCACCTTGAGTTGCCCGGCGGTCAACTGCTGACCGATACGACCCACATCCTCCGCTGGCTAGACCAACAATATCCAGACCATCCGATTCGCCCAGCGGATCCCGCCATGTGCTGGCTCGCCGATCTGCTGGAAGACTTTGGCGATGAATGGCTCTGGCGCCCGGCTCTTTATTATCGCTGGGCGTTTCGCGAAGATGCCAGGCTGATGAGCGATCGTTTGGCCCGGGGGATGCTTCGCGACATTCCGGCACCCACGGCCCTACGGCGCGCCTTCATCAGGCTACGTCAACAAAGGGTCTACCTGCGCCAGGACGGTGTCACCACGCAAAACGCAAGCGCCATTGAAGGGCTTTATCACGCGACGCTCGACGCACTCGAGGCGGCACTTGCCGATCGTCCATTTCTACTCGGTGATCAACCGACTCAAGCAGACCTTGGATTTTTCGGTCCCTTTTTTAGACATTTCTCGAGCGATCCGACGCCCAGCAGAATCCTGCGGGCCCGCGCACCAGCGGTCATGCATTGGGTTGCGCGGATGTGGCATCCGAACGCCAAACTCGGCGCCCAACAGATCACTCCGCCGCCGCAGGAACCCAGGCTCCCGAGCGGGCTTGGTCCACTGCTTCGCTTGGTTTGCGACGAGTATCTTCCCTATCTCGCCAGTAACGAAGCACAGTGGCGAGCGGGACAAGGTACGCATTCATGGCTCACCCAAGGTGCATCATTCAAAGCCCCGGTCAGTCCATATCGGGTATGGTGCTGGCAAACACTACGAGGCGCCTTTCAAGAACTGTCGGCGTCCGATCGCAATCGAATACTGAGTTGGTTCATGGAAATCGGTGGCACCAATTTGCAACGGCGTCTCCAAACCCTTCTCGAAATTCCGGTACCGCGTGAGGGCATAACCGCTTGCGTCCCCTGGCACCTGCATCAAAATGATCGCTTGGTCGCGACTCGGGATCGTCAATGGCGCAGCCTCCATTAATCAGCTCCATGGAACGACCACAAGGCCTTCCCCCAGGCAGCGAACCCTCGACGGGCGAGCCCGCGTCCAACGGGGTCATCGACGGCCGCTTGCATCGGAGTATGGCAACGCGACGAAAGATCGTTACGGCACTCGAGACGCTCATCCGCGCCGGCACCTTGTCTCCAACGGCAGAACAGGTGGCGGTGCAGGCCCAGGTCGGACTGCGCACGGTTTTTCGTCATTTCGACGATATGGAGACGCTCTATCGCGAGATCAGTGTTGATCTCGATGCAATCTCAATCCCGCTGCTCAAGACCCGGCTGCAATCGGCCACGTGGGAAAGCCGTTTGATGGAAAGCATCGAACTCCGGGCGCAAATCTTCGAGGAACTGACACCGTTCTTTCTCTCATCTTCATTGCACCGCCACCAATCGGTCTTTCTTCAGGAACAATCGATTCGTTCAGCACAATCTCAGCGCGGCGTGCTGGAAAAAATCCTGCCCGATCATGTGCGCCGCGAGCGCTGGTTGGTCGACGCCTTAGACCTGATCCTCAGCTTTGACGCCTGGGTTCGTTTGCGTCGGGAACAGGGTCTCACCCGCAAAGATGCGATGGTCGTGATGCAGCGCAGCGCTCAGACCCTGGTTGCCAAGTCCTAAGACCCTCCCAAGACTCCCTGAGGCCCGCTTAAGCCTCACCGCCGGTTGCGGCATGGGCGAGCAAATGATCGAGGCTCACGAAATCGAGCGCTTTCTCATGCGTACATTCCAGCACGACATCGGGAGCGATGCCTTCGGATAAGGCCTCGCGCCAGCGCATTGCACACAAGCACCAGCGATCGCCATCTTTCAAGCCCGGAAAGCGATATTCAGGGCGGGGGGTACTGAGATCGTTACCGCGGCTTTTGGAATACTCCAAAAACTCGTCCGTCACCACCGCACAGACAACGTGCGATCCGCGGTCGCTTGCGTCGGTGTTGCAGCAACCATCCCGAAAATACCCAGTCAGCGGGTCATGGGAACACGGAATTAGTTCAGAACCCAACACATTACGCGCAACCATTGGCACCCCACGAAATCCAATAACCTAGTGTAAATCCCTATCCCAATCAGATGAAAAAAAAATGACACTCTGACTGCCAGATTACAAAATTTTGATAAGGAAGATAAAGCAAATGAACCAGTCGCTGATTCGGAGCGCGAGTGCGCTTGCCATGCTGGGACTCATGGGCAGCAACGCGTTCGCGGCGGATGGATTCAAACTGCGATACCCGTTCCAAGGCAGCCTCGGGGGCGAAATCGTCGCCCCAATCAACCAGCCCGGCTGGTTTGCATCGCTTGCTGTGGTGGGCGTCGATGTCAAAAAACTCTCTGGCCCAGATGGCAACGAACGTCAACTGTCGTCGTCAGGCTCGCTGTCGATGCCAGACGTCAAGGCTGACATCATCGCGTCGGCGGTTGCTACGGCGACTGCAACCGCAACGACCACCGCCACCGCACAAGCGACCGCGAGCTTCACAGCGGCAGGGCAGGCGGCTGGACTGTCGGGTGCTGCTTTAACGGCCTTTGTGACGCCTAAGGTACAAGCTGCCGTCGCATCTGCGGTGGCCACGGCGACGGCGACTGCAACCGCACAAGCCACGGCTCAAGCGGCCCTGGTGCCCGTTGGTACGACGATCGGGTCTTTTGACGCCAAAACCACCGTCAAGCTGAGCCAGCTACAGACGAATGCAGCGTTCGTTCTCGGTTATGCCTTCGAGGGTATGGTCGGCGGAGGTCGGCTCGTTGCGACCGCCCAACTCCCGTACACCATGCAACTGAATCGGACCTTGACGACTGACAACCTGCTCTTCAACACGACTCAGGCCGTGGGCCTCACGCCGGTGCAGGCGGGTTTTCTGAATAGCGCTGGGATCTATAACAAAGTGGCCACCGCGACACAGGCTGGCGTGATCACAAACCTCGCCGATTTCTCAAAAAAGAACTCCGCCGGCGTTTCGGGCCAGGGTGATGCAGAAGTAACCGCTGGGTGGGCTTATCAGAAGGATGCCATCAAGGTCGTTGCAGGAATGACGCTGGCGCTTCCGACAGGGGATTACAATTCTTCGGTTGGTTTGCTTGGACCAACAGGCGTGGCGGGCGTCAATATCGGGTTTGGCAATTACTACACCCTGCGCCCCGGAGTCGCGGTTGCCTATTCACCGAGTGCAGACTGGACGATCGGAGCCAAAGCCTCTTACGGCATCAACACCCGGAACAAAGACAACGATATCAAGTCTGGAGACTATGTCGGGATTGACCTGGCAGCCGTCTATAAAACGCCGATCGGCGTGATTGGCCCGCACTTCATTTACGTCGATCAGGTGAAGGACGACACCTACGGCGCACGGTCCGTCAACCAGGCCCAAACCTTCGGCGCCAATCGCTTCAATATCCAGGGCGCTGGTCTCGTGTTCACCACAGTCATCCCCGGTACCGATGCAGGACTCACCCTGAGCTACATGAACACAATGGACTCAAA
>CAIPGD010000082.1 GCA_903864485.1 uncultured bacterium
CGCATGATGAAAAAAGTCAAAATCAGCGAAATCCCGACCAACACCTGATTGGGCGGCACGCCTTGCAAGCCCAGCGCCTGACGCAACAGCGAAAAGACAATGATGATTCGGGTGAAACTCGTCAGCAGCAACAAGGCGGCGGGCAGAAGACTGAGCGCGGTAAAAACGAGAAGCGTCTGAACCGGCACGCTGTAGTTGGTCGTCCCGCCGGCGGCTGGCGTCGCCGTAAATAACGGAATCGATTGAATCGCCCCACTTGACGCGACACTCGAGCCCAAGTTAGGAGATTGCGACCAGGCCGGGTCGACCCACACACCGAGGCCTACCAACAGTAGGAGCATCAATGACAGGGCAATGGTAGAGCGTGCGTTAACCATAAATTCAAATGACTGAGTCGACCGGCTGCACCGTCGATTGGGTTGCCGCAAAACCGGATCGGTCCAGTTCACACAACATCGTAATCTGCTGCGGGGTGACGCCAACAAGTAGACGGCGCCCCTCAAACTCAACGACTGCAATTCGCTCGCGAGTACCCAGCATCGCGACCGGGATAACCCGCGCCCCAGACCCTCGGGATGCGCCGGGTTGTAATCGGCGACGCAACCACCAGACCGCGAGGCCCAGCACTACGATCACTGCCAAAAAAAGCGCGTTGTTGAAAAACCGTAATGCCGCAGGGACCTCGTCGCCGGCGCTGACGGCCAGCGGAAACAGCGCCAGAGCGATCGGATAGAAACGCACAAAACCAGGCTTCTGCGCAATCGTCGGCCCAACCGTCGGCGAGGCCGCGGCGACCGGCGACCGCGCTCGAATCATCGGTTCAGTTTGCGCAAGCGCTCGGTTGGCGTGACGATATCCGTCAGACGAATACCGTAGCGGTCATTCACGATGACGACTTCACCCTGAGCAATCAGACAGTTATTAACCATCACATCAAGGGGTTCGCCCGCCATGATGTCGAGTTCGATCACCGAGCCGTAAGTCAGCGAGAGCAGATTACGAATCTGCATCTTTGCGCGGCCCAGTTCGACGGTGACATGAACCGGGATATCAAAAACCAGATCCAAGTCATGCGCGTTTGCAGGCCCCCCGGAGGAATCACCGTCAAACTCACTGAACTGCATCTTGCGGGTTTGCCCTGCGGCGAGCGCATCACCCAGTTCGTCGCCACCCGGCGCGGTATTGTTATCAGCCATTCGGGGATTCTCCTAGAGCCTTTAAAAGCGGCGCAAGCGTTTTCGTGTCGCGCGGGGTCAACGGCCCGACGGACCAAAGTCGCTAAAGCCACCGAGGTCGGCGCCCAGCATTCCACTGTCACTCGGCCCACCCAGTGAGCCACCCAAATCTGCAAATGACCCGCCCGACGGACCGGCCGATGACATTTGTCGACCATCCAGTGGGTTTTTCATAAACTCAACAGGATTTTTCATTTCGTCAGTCTTAACCGCGTATTTGCCGTTCTTGACGCCAAAGCGACCACGAATCATCGGCAGATTATCGATGTAAATCGTCGTGAGATCACCGATCTCGACCGGGATCACCTCACCCACCGCGAGCGACAAAATGTCACCCAGAGTCATCTGTCGTTCGGCCAAACGGGCAACCATCGTGAGTGGTGCAGTCTGAACTTCTTCTTCCAGCTTGCGGCCCCATTCGCCGTCGTCTTCAGTCTGGAAGCTCTGCAGGTTATTAAACAGCAGCGTCTTGACTGGCTCAAGCACCCAAAACGGGATGCAAAGATCTATGTCACCTTCACGACCATTGATATTGAGAGTGAACTTGCAGTGCAAGACCATCTCTTCAGGGCCGGTGATTTTAGCGAACTGAAAACTCGTCTCAGAACGCATGAACTCAAACTTGACTTCGTAAACCGGTTTCCAGGCTTTCTCGTATTCATTGAAGATCCCGTCGAGCAAGCGCCGAATAATACGGAGTTCTGTCGCGGTGTATTCCTTGGTCGTCGCCTTGGGGGGCAAACGGCCCTCACCACCAAACATGTTGTCGATGACGAGATAAACCACCTGTGGGTCAATAATCCAGCAGCCAACCCCCCGCAAGGGCTTGACGTTCACGATATTGATGTTGGTCTGCTTGGGCAGCTCGTCCAGAAAATCGCCATAGGCTTTAACCTGTGGCAAATGGATGCTGACCTCGACCGAACGCCGAACCAAATTAAACAGAGTTAGACGAACCGTTCGGGCAAACCGCTCATGAATGAGTTCCAGCGTCGGCATCCGCCGGCGCAGAACACGATGCATCCGATCGAAGACAAACGGGCGAACCCCCGCTTCATCTTCGACCAGCGTAGCCCCGTTTTCGTCGGGCTGGTTTTCTTCAGCCATTATGTACCGCCGAGTAAACGGTCATCACTGCATCACGAACTTGTTGAACAACACCGCCTGAACTGGAAGATCCATCTCGGTCACTTTCCAGAACTGCGCTGCCGCTTCTTTCGCTGCATCGCCCACACGCTCACCAGCACTCGTGCCGCCATAAGCCCGACCACCAGGAGTCATCACACCGATCCGCTCTAGATTGCGCAAATCGGCGGTCGTTGCATCTTGCTGAAGCACATAAATCGCCGTGAGCTGCGGCTCGATGATTGCATTAATCACCAACGCACATTCACGTGCCATCAGGTCTTTACCTTCGACGGTAGACAGCTGCTCCATCGGACGTGAAGACAAAACGGTCAGCACGCGGTCACGAATCAAAGGAAGAAAATCCTTAACCTTACCCTCGGTCTTGCTGTCAGCCACTCGAAGGACCATGGTTGTGCTCAGGAAGTGCTCACCGCCGCGAGACGGGAGATTCACCAGGAATTCATCGAGCGGGACAAAAACAGGCGCGCTAGGTTGCTTGCGCGCATCCATCTGAGCCTTGAGCCGATTCTCGATGA
>CAIPGD010000083.1 GCA_903864485.1 uncultured bacterium
GATTTCGTAACGGCTGACCTGTTGACGGTTGTCCCGCAGATGTTCCACATAATGGAAAAGATCAAGTGCCGACATCCGTTCAGGCTGGACCAAGAGCACGCTCACAATGGAGGGATCCAGGCCCGAATTCCAGATTTTCTGAGCGGTCTTCACCCGACTGGCCTGCGCCACAGGGGACTCAGGCGTGTCGGTTAATCGGTTCGCCGCCTCAGGCTCGAGCTGGGTCTCGACAACGTTGGTCAAGAGCCACTGTCCATCGCTCGTATAACGACCTTGGGCCGCCAGCAGAAGCGCTCGCAGACGAAACTGCGGATCAAATTCGTACACCCGAAGATCGCTCAAGGTCGCGTCGGGTCGGACCTGGGCAACGTTAACAAAGCGAATTCGCTCCAACTCACCGACATCGTTGCGCGTCGTATCCTTGACCCAAATCCCCGATCGGAACTCTGCGCTCAGTGTGGCCCCCATCGCGCTCAGGCGCAGACTCTGGGCGAGCCGTTCAGCAGGCGGAGCCAGCACCTCGCCAAACAACGCCGTGATGCCAACGCACAGAAATCCCAAGGCGAGCAGTTCACGCAGCGCGCGCATCCTTCCGAGCCCGGCAGCCCGCATCGCCGTGAACTCTGCATGCTGCGCGAACATCGCCAGCGCCCAGATCGCGCCAATCAGGACTGCGATCGGCATCAACTCATAGATATGAGACGGCATGGCCAAAACGACCCGCGTCAGGGCATCGACCAACCGATAGTTCCCGCGACCGATATTTTCCAGTTCTTCGAACAGATCGAAAAATCCGAATAATCCAAGAAACCCGCCCAGGACCATCGCGGTCGCCAGGAAAATTTCGCGCGACAAATATCGGCCGAGAATCGTCATCTCCGCGCCCTGCTGTGCCGCAACAGCCAGCGCAAAAAAGACTCAAGTCGAAGGTGCTGAGAGAACAGCCACGCGACCCCAAGCGCGAACACGCCATGGGGCAGAAGAACGCCGAGCGCAAACGATGACTTGCCTTGCGCAACCCAGACCGAGCCGAGAGTCAGGAGATTGAAATACACAATGCAGGCCAGAAGCGCGAGAATCAAGTTGCCGGCCCGCCCGGTGCGCGGATTGACGTAAGACAACGGGATCGCCAGTAAGACCATCCAAACCGCCGCCAACGGCAGTCCAAGCCGCCAGGTCAACTCGCCCAAATTCCACCGCGTTGGATCCTGCAGCAACTCACTCGTCTCGAGGTTGCGGGCGATACGCTCGGGTGTTGGGGGTTCCGTTGGGTCCAGTCGGAGCCCGTAGCGCTCGAATTCGAGCACTCGATAAGCGGTCGGACTGGGTTGAGACAGGCTGAGCGGCCCATCGTAGCGACGCCCCTTCTCGAGAACCAGGAAGCGATCTGATCCGTTTTGTTCAATTCGCCCACCCGCTGACGCGATGACGGTCACGGCATCACCCTTTCGGCTGGCCACGAACACATTGCCCACGGTGCCGCGGGCTTCATCCACGGATTCCACAAAAAACACGCGCGCTGCTGCGACTGACTCGCGAAACCGCCCAGGCGCAATTTGCGAAACATCCTCTCGGCTGTCGAAGCGCTGGCGCAACTCGGTCATCTGACGATTCGCCCATGGCGCTCCCACGAACGAGATCAGTCCGATAAGAATGACCCAGGGTGCAGCCATCCGAAGGACCGGACCGATCCAGGCGCCGAGGCTTCGTCCCGAGGAAAACCACAACACCATCTCGGAATCCCGCCACCCCCGGCCCACCGCCAGTAGGACCGCGACATAGAGCGTCAAAACCATTAACGCGGGGAGTGCCACGACCGACGAATAAGCGATCAGTGGCAGGACGCTGGCCGTATCGACTTTGCCCCCCGCTGCGCGGCCGAGTAATCGGATCACGGAGGTCGTCAGAAAAATCGCAAACAGCGAAGCGAACACCACCCCAGCAAGATTGGTGATGTCGCGACGGAGCGATTTCTCAAAGAGCATCGACGCCTATAATCAGTGGTTTCGTTCAACGCCAGACGACAGGCACTACGATGCAATTTAGCATAGAGACCTCGGGGCTTTTAGCGCCCCTCACAGCCACCTCACACACGGAACCCGAGCTTCGACCGAACACACGTCGCCGTGCGCTTGGGACTCAAGTTCGCACCGATTGCGCGATCGTCCCCGTCTTTGCGGGACGCCGCCTCGGAGCCGCCGGGAATGCGCTAGATGCGCTGCTTGACGGTGCGCTGACGGCCGCGCTTGATCGCGGCGACCTCGCCGATGCGGCCAATTCAGTGTTGCTAGTCCCCGGCAATCTCGCCATCCAGCGCGTGGTCCTCGTGGCAACAGTCGCGATGGGCGACGATCACGGATCTGCAGCCACCAAGGGCAAGGCAAAGCGCAAGGGCGTTGCAGCCAACACCACTGAAGACAACTCACAGGCCAATGCCGCGATCACCGAGCGTGGGTTTCAGGACGTTTGCAAAGCCGCCTTCCGGGCAGCCTGCGCAACCGGCGCAAAATCGGTCCTATCGTTTCTGGCCGAAGTAGTCGTTGGCGCCAACAACGTTCGCACCATCGAATGGAACGTTCAGGTTCAAGTCACGAATGCCCGCGACTTGAGTTATCGCTTTGATCGTTTGCGCAGCAAGCGCGAACCGCGCCGCGAACCGGAGTCGATTGCAATCGCTGTCACCCCCGCAGACGCGACCGCGGCCAAAGAAAGCCTTCACTGCAGCGTGGCCATTGCCGATGGCGTCGCGCTGGCCCGCGACCTGGGCAACTTGCCGGGCAACTTCTGCACGCCTTCTATCCTGGCCGATGAGGCTAAGGCGCTTGCCAAGAAGAGCGGGCTCAAAGTTCAAATTCTTGACCGCAAACAGATGGAAGCCTTGCGAATGGGCTCTTTTCTGGCGGTGGCGCAAGGCTCGGACGAACCCCCCAAGCTCATCGTTCTTGAGTGGCGCGGTGGCGAAAAGGGTGCGGCACCGATTGCACTGGTCGGCAAAGGCGTGACCTTCGATAGCGGCGGGATCTCGCTCAAACCTGGCGAAGCCATGGATGAGATGAAGTACGACATGTCGGGGGCCAGTGCGGTGCTGGGTACGATGAGTGCGGCTGCCGCGATGAAGCTTCCGCTCAATATCGTGGCGGTGATTCCGGCAACCGAGAACATGCCCAGCGGCCGCGCGATCAAGCCTGGCGACGTTGTCACCAGCATGTCAGGGCAGACGATTGAGATTCTCAATACGGATGCGGAAGGACGACTGATTTTGTGCGATGCGCTGACGTATGTCGCGCGCTTCGAACCCTCCACCGTGATCGATCTGGCCACGCTAACCGGTGCCTGCGTCATTGCGCTGGGCCACCACCACAGTGGCCTGTTCACAAAGGACGACGCACTCGCGCAGGATCTTCTTCGGGCCGGGCAGGACACGCTTGACACCTGCTGGCGGATGCCCCTGGACGATGAGTACCAGGAACAGCTCAAAAGTCCCTTTGCAGATATGGCCAATATCGGCGGCCGCCCCGGAGGTTCGATCACCGCGGCCTGTTTTTTAGCGCGGTTTGCGAAAGGCTACGCCTGGGCACACCTCGATATCGCCGGCACCGCCTGGAAGTCCGGTGCGGCCAAGGGCTCGACCGGGCGTCCCGTGCCCATGCTGACTCGGTTCCTGATGGATCGGGCACAAGCACTGGTGCAACCCGCGCCAACCGAAGC
>CAIPGD010000084.1 GCA_903864485.1 uncultured bacterium
TCCGCAAGCGCAGGTGCAGGAGCGTCCGGGCCGTCAGCACCGATTCAGGCATTAGGTGCCATTTCATGATTACGGTTCGCTACGCACGTCAGGCCCCACGCGACAACCCAAAGGACCCGCGTTCCAAGGCACGCCCCGGAACGCAGACGGGCACTGTAGACCCATCAAACGCTTCCCCTGCGGGGCAGGCACTGACCTACGCGCAACCCGCTGGTCCGGTGATTCCGGCTGAACCAGCGGGGTCGGTACTCTCCGAAAGCGCTTGGGCGGACGCTTCGTCAGGAGGCGATTCAGCAGCGTCCCCGACCGTTCGTCCGATGCTCGAGGCGGCGCAGTGGAAGGCACTGGATGCCTATGCGCCAGCCGCGGTCGACGCGCTTTTGGCCGTGGCCGCGCGCACCGGGGATTCGGTGATGCTTGAGGCTGCTCGTGCCTCCGGTCTGGTCGGCGAAAGTCTCGAAGAATCCGAAACCGGGACGGCGGTCCCACGCCGGATTCGTGCGGTTTGGCGATTGCTTTGTGCGAATCCTCAACATCGCGCGATCGCCGATGACTGGCTGGCAAGGGCGCTGGTTGAATCGCCGGGGGCGGTTGTCCGGCTTTTGCTCGATGTCAGTTCACCTGACTGGACGACTTTGGCGGCCGCCGTATTGGCCGCCGGTGTGGACCCCTGGATGCCGTTGCCCGGTGATGAGACTCGCGTTGGGTGGGGTGATCTTGCCGGGGTTGCGCTCGAGTCGCCCTCAATCGTTGCACTGGCGCTGGCCCGAGGGCCCGAGTCACTCGACCGGCCCGATGGGCCATCCGCACTGCGGGCACTGGCCCCTCGTGCGCGCGCGGGCGTGCCCATGGTGGGTTTGCTGCACGACCCCCGGCATCGCGACCAGCATGGTCGGGCAGTCGATTTCTTCGAAGCCCTACTCGCCTGCTACGAAGCTCGCCCCATGCCCGAGAGCGAAGTTGCGTTTGCGTTCAGCCTGGCTAATCCAGCGTCACCGCCCGAGCAAGATGATTCGCTCGCCGATGCGGGGGCCGTTTCGGCCACCCGGGATGCAGCAGGGTCAAATTCCCCAGCGCGTGGGACACCGGCGGCTCCGCGGGTGATTCCGCCTTACGGCTCGATTGATGTTTCGGCTGGGCAGCATGCCAAGGTTCAGGTCCCGATCGAAAGCGGGTTGGCGGCTGCCTTGAAGGCCGGCATGGACCCCGTCGCCGCTCGCATCGCGGTCCGTGCTGGCGCTCTGCTATCCAGTCTGATCCGCGATCCCGCCGAGTTGGCTGGCGTGCCACCGGTGCCAGCGCTCGATCGCCCTGAAACCATTGACTCACTTAAGCGGCAACGTTGGCTCATGATTACCCGTCTAGCCGTTCTGGCGGGGCCTGCTGCACGCCCAGACCCCGAGCTTGATCGGCACGACCGTAGCCGTCTCATTCCATGGCCGCTGGTCAGTGTTCTCGCGGCGGGAGCGCCGGCGCGAAGCACGCGGGCCGAGTCTCAGGCCGATGATCGTCGGGCTGCGGCTGCATTGCGCGCCATTGTGGGCTCAGGGTTTGAAGTAGATGCGATCGACTCGATGGGGCGCAGCGCCCTTCTTTTGGCCAGTCGACGCCCAGATCGGGCAGAAACCGTCCGAACCCTGCTGGACCTCGGGGCTAACCCAAATCATGTCGATGGGCGTGGTCAGGACGGATCGACCTATGCGCGCCATGGCGGCAATGTCCAGGTCATCGCTGCGGTCCGCAACGCCCAAGCCCGGACCGTTCTCGAGCGGTTGCGCGGACCGGAGTTCGAGTAGCAGTTCGAAAAACAGTTCGAGTAGCTGCTCGTGCGCCTCAAAAACTAGCTAA
>CAIPGD010000085.1 GCA_903864485.1 uncultured bacterium
AATGATGATGAGGATTGGGATTGGAAGCCTGCTCGCTTTGCCGATTCATCTGCTGGGGTTGCGGACCGAACGCGCCCTGCGAATGGCGGGCCGCGTTGCTGCCGCAGTGATGGCCTCACAACGCATTCATGCCCCCCACTGCTTTGAGCCCAGGGACTGATCCGGAACGAACAAATAATGAACGCGCGTAACGACCCAGGCCAGCAAGCCCCGACCGTCAGCGTGCTATTTCTCGCCTTCAACCAAGGACCTTACGTCGAGCAGGCGGCCCGGAGCATTCTTGAACAACGCGGTATCGCGCCACTCGAAATCGTGCTGTCCGACGACGCCTCAACCGACGCCACTTTCGATATCCTGCGAGCGTTGGCCGACCAATACCGGGGTCCGCACCAAGTGCGCGTGCGCCGGAATGCCCGGAATCTCGGGATTGGCGCGCATTACAACGCCCTGATTGCTGAATCAACGGGTCAACTCTTGATCACTGCGGCCGGCGACGACCTTTCGGCGCCGAACCGGGCCCAGCGGATCCTGCAGGCTTGGGATGCTTCGAGCCGGCACGCAGATCTGATTGCCAGCGACTTACAGGATCTCAATGCCCAAGGGCAAGGGGGCGAAACGATCCGGGTTGACGACCTCTCGCAGTGGCGCAATGCATCGGATTGGGCAGCACGGCGGCCCTATGTGGTGGGAGCAGCGCAGGCGTTTACGCGTCGTTTATGCAACCAGTTTGGACCTTATCGACCCAACGTTGTTTATGAGGATCAGATCAATACCTTGAGAGCGATCCTGATTGGCGGGGCGATCACGATTGCAGAACCCTTGGTCAAGTACCGCAGGGGGGGCGCCTCAGCGGGTTCAGCCGCAATTGACGCCGCCTCATTTCTATCCAAGACGAGGGCCCGCCAACAACGGGAATTGGCCGAAATTGAACAGATGCTGGTGGATGCCACTTCAGTGGGTAAAAAGGCAATCGTCCGCAGCGCACTTGAGTTCACGATCAATCGGGCCCAATTATTGGATCAACTGCTTGGGCCACGCGAAGAGCAGACACTGAGAGCGGTCCTGGGCGCCTCCAAGAAGCTCCCGTTCCTCTGGTGCCTGCGCCAGTATGTTTACCTCCGGTGGCCCGAAATCGGCGCGGCCGCAGATCGCAACAAAGCAAGACGAAGTATCGCTCGGCAGGCAATCCGGGACCGCGCTCGCAACCCCTAGGCGCTCGTAGCCATCCCCGAACGCTGGAGCTGTGCATATAAGCCGTGATTCGCCATCAGATCGTGGTGCGAGCCAATCTCAAGAATCTGCCCGCGATCCACGACGGCGATTCGGTCCGCGCGCTCGATGGTCGAAAGTCGGTGCGCAATCACCAGGACCGTTCGGCCCTCCATTGAATGCATTAAGGCCTGTTGTACAAGCCGCTCGGTCTCGTTATCCAGAGCAGAAGTCGCCTCGTCAAGCAGGAGCACCGGCGCGTCCTTGAGCAAGGCCCGAGCGATCGCCAGGCGTTGCCTCTGGCCCCCTGAAAGTGACTGCCCACGTTCACCCACCAGCGTGTCCAAGCCCTGCGGTAAACCGCGCACATGGTCGGCCAAAGCCGCCGCTTCAAGGACAGTCCAGAGTTCAGAATCGCTAACCGGTTGGTCCCGACCGAACGCGATATTGGCCCGAATCGAATCATCAAAAATCATCACATCCTGACTGACCAATGCGATCTGCGAGCGCAGTGATGCGAGAGTCCAATCCTGCAGCGCAACTCCGTCGAGCCGAATCACGCCGCTAGAGGGCTCGACAAAACGCGGTAATAGATTGAGCAGCGTGGTCTTGCCGCCACCCGAGGTCCCAACAAGCGCAATGATTTCGCCCGGTTGAATGTTCAGATCAATCCCGGCCAGAGCTTCGCCCTCAGCGTCCGGATAACGAACCCGAACCCGCTCGAAACTCAGCGCGCCGTTTGCCCGAACAACCGAGTGCACCCCAATGTCGCGCTCGGCAACTCGGTCGATCAACTCAAACACGGCCTCCGCTGCGGTCAATCCACGCTGCAACACACCACCCACATCGGCGAGTTGTTTCATTGGGGCCATCAGCATCAGCATCGCCGTAATGAATGAAACAAAACTGCCCACCGAATTGCGGTCTCCATCGGCCTGCACCAGCGCAATCGTGACGACCACCGACACTGCAAGCGCGGCAGCCAACTGGGTAATTGGCACCAACCCACCGGTGGCCACGGACAGACGCATCTCGGCCCGGAACATGGTTTCCGCAAGGGCGTTGAATCGCATCTGCTGACGCAACTGCCCACCGAAGGCCCGAATCGTCTGCCACCCTCGCGCGGTCTCTTCCACCAGACCCGTGAGCTCACCCAGGGTATCGATCTGGCGGGACGCGATCGCCCGGACGCGCCGAGCGAAAACCCGCACTGCCCATGCGATAAACGGGATCAGAACGATCGCAATCAGCGTCAGCTTCCAGTTAAGCCACACCAGCCAAGCGAGCAAGCCCACGATCACCAACACATTGCGCAGAACCACCGACAACACCCGGGTCGCTGCGGCCGTTACATGGGTGGGCTCGAGAGCGATTCGGGTGATCAAGCCACCGGTCGACCCCATGCCCTCGGTCGGCAGTTGCATCAGGCGGGCAAACATCTCGCGCTGTAACTCGCGCAAGACCTGCTGTCCGACCCAGTTCAAAACGTAATTCCCGGTAAAGGTCGCGAAACCTCGAACCACAAAAATACCGATCACGGCAGCCGGAACAAGCCACAGGGAGAAGGTCCGCTCACCGCCAAAACCGTGATCTAGCAGCGGCTTCATCAGCGCCGGGAAAACAGGCTCCGTTGCAGCAGCGAGAATCATGCAAAAAAAGCCCAGGATAAGGCCGCGAATCCACCGCCGGGTGTAGCGCAGTAACCGAAGCCAGGTACCCCGTCCTGAATTCGCGTCACTCATACAAGAGTTCGGCGCCATCTGCCGTCAGCCACTGACGCAACGCGCCCAACAGGGCGTCGTCTGGCCGGACCCGCCACGCTTCCCCCAGCATGACCCGACAACGGGCGCTGGCGGAGTGATACTCAATTTCAACCGGGCACCCCAGCACCTCCGCAGGTGGACCCTCCTGATACGGCGCAAGCAGATCGTGCAGGCGCCCGGAATGACTTTGACCGTTAAGATGGATCCGTAGTCGACGGGCGAACTGCATTCTGGCCCCCGTCAGGTCAAGCACCCGATCAGCGCTCACACGCAGGCCACCGGCATACTCGTCATTGCTGACACGCCCTTGAACCAGCAGAAATTCGTCCTCTCGCAACAGAGTCCGAAAGCGTTCGTGCAGCTCGGCAAAGACCGAAATCTCGACCTTGGCCGATCCATCGTCAAGCGTCACGATCAGCATTTTGCCGCGCCGGGTCATCTGCGGCCGTAGCGTGGCGATCGTACCCGCCAACCATTGCGGTTCTCGCGAGGGAACCAAGTCCACTAAGCGACCACGCACCATCCGTTGCACCTCCGCGCGGTGCGCGTCGAACAAGTGCCCGCTGAAATAAAAGCCCAGCGCGGCCTTCTCTTCCTGCAATCGTTGACGCTCGGTCCACGGCGCGACCTGAACCCACTGGCGTGGCGCATCGAATGTCGCGTCAATCGCACCAAACAGACTGTCCTGACCGAGTTGTGCATCGGCTTGGTCGGCGCAATCGATCGCGTGTGGCAGGGTAGCCAACAGTTGGGCGCGATCGGTAGATGGCCCCAGACTGTCGAGTGCACCCGCCCGAATCAGGGCCTCCATACAGCGCCGGTTACAAATTCTGCGATCGACCCGTCCAACCCAATCAAACAGATCCTTGAACGGCCCGCCGCTTTCGCGTCGCGCAATGAGATGTTCAACGGCCTGAGAGCCAACCCCTTTGACGCCCCCTAATCCATAGCGGATGGTAAGCGCTGGGGCGCCGTCGCCACCCACCGGAACGAAGCGCCAGACCGAGGCATTGACATCCGGCCCGAGTACGGTGAGGTGGTTGTCGCGGGCATCGTTGACAAACAGCATCACCTTATCGGTGTCATCCATGTCCGAAGACAGGGTCGCCGCCATGAACTCAGCAGGCCAGTGCGCCTTAAGCCACGCCGTGTGATACGTGACGACGGCATAGGCGGCGGTATGGGATTTGTTAAAGCCATACTCGGCGAACATGGCCATCAGGTCAAAAAGCTTTTCGGCCAGGGCCGCGCCATAGCCTTTTTCTTGCGCGCCCGATAAGAATGTCCCTTTGTACTTGGCCATCTCTTCGGGCTTTTTCTTGCCCATCGCCCGCCGCAGCAGATCGGCACCACCGAGGGTATAGCCCCCAATGGTTTGAGAAATCTGCATGACCTGCTCTTGATAGACGATCACGCCATAGGTCGGTTCGAGGGTCGCCTTGAGGTCAGGATGGAAGAAGTCAATGGCCTGCTGGCCTTTTTTACGCAGGATGAAATCGTCGACCATGCCCGAACCCAATGGACCGGGTCGATACAGCGCAAGGACCGCGATGATGTCCTCAAAGCGATCAGGCTCGAGCTTTTTCAACAGCTTCTTCATGCCGTCGCTTTCAAGCTGGAATATCGCAGTGGTATTCGCAACTTTAAGAACTTGATACGCCTTGGGGTCATCAAACGCCAAGCGCGCGAGGTCCAGGCGATCGCCAAGCGCAACACCTGCCCGCGCCTGCGCTTCCTGAACGTATCGAACCGCGAGATCCAGAATAGTCAGGTTACGCAAGCCGAGGAAGTCGAACTTCACCAGGCCCACCGCTTCGACATCGTCTTTGTCGTACTGACTGATCACGGCATCTGTGCCGGGCGCCTTGTAGAGCGGACAAAAATCCGTCAAACGCCCCGGCGCAATCAGGACGCCACCCGCATGCATGCCAACGTTACGGGTCAGGTCTTCGAGGGGGCCAGCGATTTCGAGCAGGCCACGGACGTCATCTTCTTTTTCTTCCCGCTCACGCAACTGCGGCTCGGCCTCGCGGGCCTTGGCAAGCGAGAGCGGTTTGTTTTGGACAACCGGAATCAACTTCGATAGCTGATCACAAAAGTTATAAGGAAGATCGAGCACCCGGCCAGCGTCGCGGATGACAGCCTTCGAGGCCATCGTGCCGAACGTTGCGATCTGGCTAACCGCCTGCGCACCGTACTTTTGGCGCACGTACTCGATTACACGCCAGCGCTTGTCCTGACAGAAATCAATATCAAAGTCGGGCATTGAAACCCGTTCTGGATTCAAAAATCGCTCAAACAACAAGGCGTATGGGATCGGGTCGATATCCGTCACGCCCAACGCATACGCCACGAGTGAACCAGCGCCTGAACCCCGGCCCGGTCCGACCGGAACATCGTTCTGCTTGGCCCAATTGATGAAGTCAGCGACGATCAGAAAATATCCGCTGAAGCCCATCTGCACGATCGTGTCGCACTCGTAATCGATCCGGGCTGCATAGTGAGCGCGCTTGGCATCAAGTGCCGCCGCCGGCAAACTATTTGGCGGAAATAACACCTCGAAGCGCCTCTGCAGACCTTCGTGCGACTGCGCCCGCAGCCAGTCGTCAAGCGTCCACCCTTGGGGTACCGGAAAATCAGGCAAACGCGCCTTGCCAAGGCTCATCGTGAGGTGACACCGGCGGGCAATCTCGACGGTATTGGCGAGCGCTGACGGCAGGTCGGCAAACAGTTCCACCATGTCGGCCTGCGAGCGAAACCACATCTGCTGGCTGAAGCGTCGGGTGCGGCTGGGATTGGCCAGCAGTTCACCCTCGGCAATACAGACCCTCGCCTCATGGGCAGAGTATTCGTCAGACTTCACGAACTGGACGGGGTTGGTGGCAACGACGGGCAAGCCGAGGCTCGCGCCAAGGGCGGCGGCCAGTCG
>CAIPGD010000086.1 GCA_903864485.1 uncultured bacterium
AATAGCCGGGGCTTACGAGACCTGCTGCGAACAGGTCGCGCCTTGGCGAGGCAATTCAAGGGCAGCCCCGCGACTGTTCATTACTTTCATCAGGATGACGATCCTTACAGCGAACTGGCGGCGCAGAGCCTGATTCGATTTCGAGATCGCTATGACATCCGTCTTCAATGCCACCGCGTACCGCCCCCTTCGGATGCCGCGGCCCCAGACCGTGCCCGGCTCGAATCCTGGTCTGTCCGGGATGCGAAACGCCTGGGCGATGCACTCGGATTGAACTCAGAAAACAGTCACGTTTGGGATACGCTGGATCTCAACAAGGACCCTCAGCAAGGCGGTCAGTTGCGCGAGCGCCTGGGCCACTACCTGGGCGCAACCTTCTACTTCGAAGGCGAATGGTACTGGGGGATTGATCGACTCCACTATCTGGAAGAACGGTTATCCGGGGCGGGTCTGGCCAGAGCTGGCTCTCCTCAAGGACCGCTCTATCCACCGCAGTCCCTGCAATGGCGGTCACTGCCCCACTCCACCAGAACCACAATCAAGATTGATTTTTACTGCTCCTTTCGAAGCCCTTACACCTACCTGGCCGCGGCCCAGATTCGCAAGATCGCACAGCACTATGGAGCGACGCTTCGACTCCGTCCCGTGTTGCCCATGGTGATGCGGGGGCTGCCGGTTCCCAAGGCGAAACGGCTCTACATCACCCGAGATGTCAAACGTGAAGCTGATCGACTGGGCATTCGTTTTGGTCATGCGGTTGACCCCGTCGGTAAGCCTGCAGAACGCGGCCTTGCGTTACTGCATCACGCAATCCCGCTTGGGAAAGGCAGTGCCCTGGCGGAATCATTCCTGCAGGGCGTATTTGCCGACGGGATTTACGCGGGTGACGACGAGGGGCTGTGGCAGATCGCGGAGCGTGCGGGCGTAAGTCGGCCAGAGATGGATTCCGCGCTCGCCGATCCTAGTTGGCAGGCGGTCGCCGAAGCCAATCGACAGGAGATGCTCGATTTGGGGTGCTGGGGTGTACCCAGTTTTCGCGTGAATGATTGCCCCGCGATCTGGGGTAATGACCGTTTGTGGATGGTCGAACAAGACCTGATTTCAGTGCTCACCCAGAACACCACAACCGAGACTATGCAATGACCACACTGACACAAGGCCGACGATTTTCGTGGTTACGCATCCTCCTGGTTTCAGTGGTCGCGCTTGCAGTCCTGGGCACCGCGGGCTTTTACGCAGTTGGCGGGCGAGTCGGATTGACGTTGTTGATGGTGAAGTATGTGTTGCGCAAAGAATATGCGCCCACCCGCGAGGTGCAGTGGCAAGCAGGCCCCGCGGAAGCCAAACCTACTGCGACTGGCGCCCGGCAGCCCAATGTCATTCTGATCGTCGCCGACGATCTGGGCATGAACGACATCACGCTCCACGGCGGTGGCATCGCGGGTGGCACCGTCCCCACGCCCAACATCGATTCGATCGCCCAACAGGGCGTGAATTTTCGGGTTGGCTACTCCGGTAACGCCACCTGCGCACCCTCGCGCGCCGCGCTCATGACCGGGCGCTACGCAACCCGGTTTGGCTTCGAGTTCACGCCTGCTCCCCCGCAATTCATGAAGGTACTGGGGACCTATCGCGATCCAGAACAACTCCAACAATCGGTGTACTACAAAGATCGTGAGAAGGACCTGATTCCCTACGAGGACATGGGCCTTCCCACCAGCGAAATCACCCTGGCGCGACTGCTTAAGGGATCTGGGTACCACACGGTGCATCTGGGCAAATGGCACCTGGGCGACAGCCCGCAATTTCGCTCCTACGCCCATGGCTTCGATGAATCGCTTTCGATGCTTCATGGGGGATCGATGTACCTCCCCGAGAACGACCCGCAGGTGGTCAATTCCAAACAAGAATACGACCCGATCGACCGGTTCCAATGGGCTGGACATGCCTGGGGCGTGCGTTTCAAAGACGGGGAGCCGTTCAAGCCGCCCAAGTACATGACCGACTACCTCACCGACGAGGCCGTCAAAGTCGTCACAGCCAACAAGAACCGACCCTTCTTTCTCTACCTGGCCTACAACGCCCCGCACACTCCCTTGCAGGCAACCCGCGAAGACTACGACGCGCTCAGCCACATCAGCGACCACACGATGCGCGTCTACGCCGCGATGATTCGATCGCTCGATCGCAACATCGGCCGCGTGCTGCAGTCGCTCAAGGACCAGGGCGTCGACGACAACACCTTAGTGATCTTCACCAGCGACAATGGCGGCGCCCACTACATCGGTATCGATGGCCTGAACACCCCGTATCGGGGCTGGAAGGCAACCTTCTTTGAAGGGGGCATTCGCGTGCCTTACTTCATGCGCTGGCCCGCCGCCATTCCGAAAGCGGTCAGCTATGGCGCACCCGTGAGCCACTTCGATGTCTTCGCCACCGCCGCGGCCGCCGCAGGCGCAAAGCCACCCGCGGATCGCCCCATCGATGGCGTCAATCTGCTGCCCTTCATCCGTGGCGAATCGAGCGGACGGCCCCACGATGTGCTGCATTGGCGCACCGACAGCTATCGCGTCATGCGCGAAGGCGACTGGAAGCTTCAGGTCACCGAGCAGCCTAAAAAAGACTGGCTCTATGACCTCGCTAACGATCCAACCGAAAAGAACAACGTGGCCGAACGCGAACCCCAGCGCGTCGCCGCCATGAAAGCCAAGATCGTCGAATTCAACCAGACCCAGCGCAAACCCATCTGGCCCTCCATGGGCGCAGGCGCGATCCCGATCGATAAAACCATGAAGGCCAAGCCCTCACCCGAAGATGCCTATGTGTATTACGGGAACTAGGCGATTGATCGAAGCGTCGAGCCAGCCACAAGAACCATCAGCATGACAACCGACACCATTCTTTACGGGATGCCTGGGTCCCTTTACACGGCCAAGGTCCGTTCATACTTGCGAAAGCAACGAATCCCGTTCGAAGAACGTTCAACCGCTCATCCCCATTTTCGGGAACACGTCGTACCGACGATCGGGCGCTGGATCATCCCGGTCTTGCAGACGCCGGACGGAACGCTCGTCCAGGACGGATCGATGATCATCGATCACTTCGAGTCGCTGCGTGATCACCGGTCGAGCGAGCCTCGCGAACAAGGTCCAAGCGCTCTGCCACCGGACCCTCTGCTTCGAGTCCAGGCCCACCTGTTCGAGCTCTTTGGCGGCGAAGGATTGTTGCGCCCGGCGATGCACTACCGCTGGAATTTCGATGCTGACAATCTGGAGTTCCTGCGCCGCGACTTCACCAGTTCACTGGCGCCAGAGGCTTCAGCGACCGAGCAAGCAGAAGTATTCGCCTTCGCGAGCTCCCGAATGCGCAGCGCGACGAAGGCCTTTGGGGTCAATGCGGAAACGATCCCGCTGATTGAGCAGGCCACTCGAGAGTTCCTGACGCGTTTTGACCAGCATCTCGCGGCAACTCCCTATCTCCTCGGCACGACCCCGAGCCATGGTGACTTCGGGCTGCTCGGCCCGCTGCACGCCCACCTTGGTCGGGACCCCTATCCCAGTGCGATGCTTAAGCAGATCGCGCCCCGGGTATGGCGATGGATTGAGCGCATGAATGCCCCCGATGAGGACGTAGCGGAGTATCTGGGCAAGGCACCGCAGTGGGTGGAGCCCGAAGCGCTCGCACCACTGCTCGCCTTCATTGCAGAAGATTATTTACCGGAACTTCAGGCTCCCGTCGCCGTCACCACCGCCTGGCTGGCCGATCGGCCT
>CAIPGD010000087.1 GCA_903864485.1 uncultured bacterium
TCGAGGCGCTGCAGCACGCTGGGATCGAGGTTTGTGCTGATCAGGCCGGCGAGGGTGGTTTCGGCGTGCAGCTCGCGGCTGTCAATCGCCCGAAGCGCGCGGCCATAAAAGTCCAGGTCGATCAGGTCATCGTGCAGCGCCCGGCGCAAACCGGCAAGGAAGTCCGGAAAACGACCGGGCCGGTCATACAACGCATCCGGCGCTTGCGGCTCGAGTCGGTGCTTGCGTGCCAGGTGGGCCGGCCAGTCATCGCGGCGCTGCTCGAGCATCGTGAGCATGCCTTCGGCCAGAGCCGCGAATAAGACGTCCAGGGCCTGATCGGAGCCCGGTTGGGTCAGTGCGTCAACCAGCCGCACAAGAACCTGATCGCTCAGGAGACGCCGAAAATCAAAGGCGCGGCGCTGAGAATCGACCCCTATGAACCGGATCTGATGACCCCAATCGCGCACCAGTTGAGCAAAAATCGGGTTGCTCATCAGGGTCAGGCGGGTTGCAATTGGCACCACCAACACAAACAGCGGCCAGTCTCCCGATGGAGCATGCCAGATCAGTGCCCGTGGGGTGCTGGCATAGAGTCGGCCCAGGTGGGAAGCTTCGGGCCCGACTACGGCGGGATCCCCCAGCGGATCGTCGATTGGGTGAGGCAGGAGGCGGATGGCTGAAAAATCCATCCGCAAATCCTATCCTGCCCGATGCACGCCTGCTGCGGCGCGAGGCCTTAAATCCGCCTAAATCCGAATCAATCCGCCTGTTTGGCAATAATCAGCAGACCGGCGCCAACGGCCAAGACGACTGAGCCGATGAGCGTGACTGCGGCCGAGCCCAACAGGACGGCTTGCAAACCAACGATCAGGCCGGTTGTCAGGAGGATTCGGGCCGTCATCGCGGTGCGTTGCCCGGGGGTTAATTCAGCCATGGGATCACCAAAGCGAGCGTTGCGGAGTGCGATTCGAGAGGGCGTGACGTTCTGCGAGCGAGAGGACCCGATCGCCTGGCACCACCCTGACTGAATCTCCAGCAGTAATCACACCCGGTTGCAAAACCGAAAGATACACGCCGGTAAAACCACTTTGTACCATCATTTTGGACGCTTGCCGAAAGCCCATTACGGTGTTGAATTTAAAACAAGGTTGACGAGGCGCTTCGACCCGGAGCAGAACCTCTCCGACGTAGACGTGATCACCGAGCCAGAGCTGGGTTTCGAGCAAACCCTGCAGCACCAGGTTCTCACCCATGGCCCCCCAGGCCAGCGGCTGGTGTTGCCCGGCCTGAGCGCGCACGGTGGTCCAGAATGCGTAATGCTCTGCCGGATACGCGTACACCGCACGCGTGGGGCCGCCGTGGACGGTGCGGTCGACCTGATCGTCTCCAGTGACGCCGAGAAGCCCCACTGCAGCCGGTTTTGGATCGGCGAGCGTGGAGATCGTGTTTTTTCGAATCGCGCTGAGGTGCTCGGGGGTTGGCGCCGGGGTTGGCCTCGGGTCTGAGCCAGATGCGCCTGCATGGCCAAAGAGCGCCTGCGCCTGACCGACGCAGATGGCGATGAGTTGTGCATTCATGTCGGTGGGAAGGTGGAGGGAGCTTCGAGCGCGCTAAACTGCTAGGTTCGCGAAGTCGGCGACGTTCGACCGCACGAGGAGACTTTGACCATGCCTGTGACCACGTCTTTGATCACGCCTTTGACTTCGAATCAATCGAGTATCGCCCAAAGCGCCCCCATGCGGGCCACCCCCGACGCATGGGCACCCCCGCAGTGGGTGCGCCATCAGGGCCTGTCGGATTGGGTCCGACAGATCGCTGAACTCGCGCAGCCCGAGGCCATCTTCTGGTGCGATGGCTCTGAGAGCCAGAATCAGTTGCTATGCGATCAAATGGTCGCGGCCGGGACGCTGCGTCGC
Source organism: uncultured bacterium (assembly GCA_903864485.1). Classification (GTDB taxonomy): domain Bacteria; phylum Pseudomonadota; class Gammaproteobacteria; order Burkholderiales; family Burkholderiaceae_E; genus RFPW01. The sequence continues at coordinate 1,899 of CAIPGD010000087.1, forward strand.
CTAAACCCGGCCAAGCGCCCGAATTCGTATCTGGCCTGGTCGGATCCGTCGGATGTGGCCCGGGTCGAAGACCGGACCTTTATTTGCTCCAATCAGCGCGAAGACGCCGGCCCAACCAATCATTGGGTTGCGCCAGACGCAATGCGGGCGACCTTGAATGGACTGTTCGAAGGCTGCATGCGCGGCCGAACGCTCTATGTCATCCCATTTTCGATGGGACCGCTAGGTAGCCCGATCGCACAGATCGGTGTCGAGGTGTCGGACTCGCCGTATGTCGTTGTCAACATGCGGATCATGACCCGAATGGGTCGCGCGGTCCTTGACCAGTTGGGGACAGAAGGGGCCTTCGTGCCCTGTGTCCATTCGGTCGGAATGCCCTTGGTGGATGCGCAGGGCACGGCCCGGGCCGATGTCGCCTGGCCATGCAATTCGACCAAGTACATCGTGCATTTTCCGGAGACTCGCGAAATCTGGTCATTCGGCTCAGGCTATGGCGGCAACGCCTTACTCGGCAAGAAGTGTTTCGCGTTGCGAATTGCCTCTCATATGGGTCGGGCGGCCCGCGACCAGGACGGAATGGGCTGGTTGGCGGAGCACATGCTGATCTTGGGCGTGACCAGCCCGAGCGGGGATAAAAAGCACATTGCAGCGGCGTTCCCATCGGCGTGTGGCAAGACCAATTTCGCCATGCTGATCCCACCGGCTGGCTTTGATGGCTGGAAGGTCACGACCATCGGCGACGATATCGCGTGGATCAGGCCGCGCCCGGACCCGGTGACCGGGCAGATGCGTCTGTATGCCATCAATCCGGAAGCGGGCTATTTTGGCGTCGCCCCCGGGACTGGGTACAAGACCAATCCGAACGCGATGGCAACCTTGCATGCCAATGTCATTTTTACCAATGTCGCCTTGACCGACGATGGCGACGTTTGGTGGGAGGGCATGTCGGAAGAACCCCCCGCGCATTGTCTGGATTGGACGGGGCGCGATTGGACCCCCGAATCAGCTCGCGCCGAGGGCCGTAAAGCCGCGCATCCGAACGCCCGATTTACGGCACCGGCGTCGCAGTGCCCCTCCGTTGACCCCGCCTGGGACGATCCGGCCGGGGTGGCCATTGACGCCTTTATTTTTGGGGGACGGCGCTCGAGCACTGTGCCGTTGGTGACGGAAGCCCGTGACTGGGTCGAAGGGGTCTACATGGCGGCTACGATGGGCTCGGAGACGACCGCTGCGGCTGCCGGTCAGCAGGGCATTGTCCGCCGGGACCCTTTCGCCATGCTGCCCTTCTGTGGGTACCACATGGGGGACTACTTTGCGCACTGGTTGGCGCTTGGTGAAGCGCTCCGGCAATCGGGTTCCAAGGTGCCGCACATCTTTTGCGTGAACTGGTTCCGGACCGATGAACAGGGGCGATTCGTGTGGCCAGGGTTTGGCGACAACATGCGGGTGCTGCGTTGGATGTTTGACCGTCTGAACGGGCAGACAGGGGGTACCGAGCACCTGTTTGGTGTGACGCCACGTTATGAGGACCTTGACTGGCAGGGACTTGATTTCGGGCCTACCCGCTATCAGCGGATTACGTCCATCGAGCGCGCGCAGTGGCAGGAGGAGCTGAAGCTGCACGACGAGTTGTTTGAGCGGCTCGCGCAGCGCATGCCCCCGGCATTGCGGGTGGCGCGTGACGCGCTGGCAGAGCGGCTGCGCGTCGCGGTGGCTTAATCCGACTTCAGGAGTGGTTGGGCCGGTCGGAGGGCATCGTCAAATTCGGCTTCCCAGGGGTAATGGCCTGACGCGTCAGGCCAGACCACTTGAAGGAGTCGGGCCCGGTCCCCGGGCAAGGGCCCGGATGAGGCCCAGCCATGGAGCTGTTGGTTTTTGCTCCAGCCGACGCTCAAGCCGACGCTCAAGCCGACGCCCAAGCCGATGGGCGCAGAGTCCAGCGAGTGCGGTCGATTCAGCCAGGCGGCGGCCGAGGATTCGTCGAGAGGGCGCAGCACGGGCTCGAGCCCGTCAAAAAACCCCGCCAGCGGGGCATTCAGTGGCAAGGGTTCGTGGTGAAGACCATGATCCGCCAGCGTCGCCAAGATCATCCGGGACATCGGGCTGGGCAGGCCCAGGATTAGCAGATTTGATCGGCCGCGTTCAATCAGGCCGACCGTGATCGCGTAGCCCGGTCGCGGCGGCTCTGCGCCGAGATCGGGTTCGACGTCGAGGACCGCGTAGCCCTGACGCCGGATGGCTTCGCTTGGGTCATGCATGTGAGTTCATTGATGTGGGTTCATTCATGCTGCTATGGTTGAGAATTTTGCGAGGATTTCGAGCGTTTCGTCGACGTCCGTCGCATCGACATCGAGGTGGGTCACCCAGCGTTGACGGATGCTGCCATCGACCAGCGGAAAGCCGCTACAGCCCACCCCGTGGCTTTGCAGATGCGCCGCGAGGGCGGGGGCGACCACTGCATCGACCGTTACAAAGACCATGTTGGTTTGGGCGGGTTCGACGGTCAGTCGGTGAGCGAGTGCGCCCGGTCGAATCGACAAGGCTTTAAATCCCTCTGCCAGGCGTTCTGCATTGCGATGATCGAGGGTGAGGCGCTCAAGATGGTGGGCCAGGGCGTAGCGCCCTGCGGCGGCAAGGATTCCGACTTGGCGCATTCCACCGCCCAACATTTTGCGAATGCGAACACCGCGGGCGATCACTTCGCGTCGAGCAAGGAGCAAAGAGCCCACTGGGGCTCCCAACCCCTTGGAAAGGCAGAGCGAAACAGAGTCGAAGGGTGCGCAGATCGCCTTTGCTGCAGCCCGGATGGCGGCGGCGTCCGGCGCGGTGGTCGAAGGTGCCCCGGGTTCCCCGCTGAGCCGTTCGGTCCGGGGGGTTTGTGCGGTTTGTGCCGCGGCGTTCATCAACCGCGCCCCATCGAGATGCGCAATCAAGCCATAGCGCTGGCACAGTGCCCCCGCCGCTTGAAGGTAGTTCAGCGGTAACACCTTGCCACCAATCGTGTTCTCGAGCCCGAACAGTCGGGTGTGCGCGAAATGGGGGTCGTCGGGCTTGATGGTGGCCGCGACCTGCGCGAGATCAATCGTGCCATCGTGCCCATTTTCAAGCGGCTGTGGCTGGATTGATCCTAAGACCGCCATCCCGCCGCTCTCCCATCGGTAAGCGTGGGATTGTTGTCCGAGGATGGCTTCTTCGCCGCGGGCACATTGCGTCATCATCGCAATCAAATTGGCCTGGGTGCCCGAGGGGACAAAGAGCGCGGCCTCGAAGCCAAGCATGTCGGCTGCCTCTGACTGCAGTTCGAGAACGGTCGGGTCATCGCCAAAGACGTCATCGCCGACCTGAGCGCTGAGCATGGCGTCGCGCATGGCGGGGGTGGGGCGGGTGACGGTGTCGCTGCGAAAGTCAATGCGTGGGGACATGGGGCGTTTAGGTGGCGTTGTGGGGTTGTGGGGTTGAATCGACCGGAGCTGAATGAATTATGGGGCGCGCGGTGTGAGTGAACAAAGCGATTGCGCCATCGCGACGGCTGCCGCAAAGCTGCGCATGTCTGCGCGCCCCTGTCCGGCGATGTCGAACGCCGTGCCGTGGTCTGGGCTCGTTCGCACGAATGGCAGCCCAATCGTTGCATTGACGCCGGCATCGAGTCCGAGATACTTCACCGGAATCAAGCCGTGGTCATGCGTCATGGCGACGACCACGTCGAATTCGTGAAAGCCGCGAGCGCGCATGAAGATGGTGTCAGGCGACCAGGGGCCACTCGCATCCAGGCCCAAGTTGCGCGCTTGGCGAATCGCGGGCTCAATCTGGTCGATTTCTTCGCGTCCGAACAGGCCACCTTCGCCCGCGTGTGGGTTGAGCCCCGCGACAGCAATTCGGGGGGCCGCGATGCCGGCCCGTTGGAGCGCATGGTGGGTCATCTGGATGGTGTGCAAGACCCGATCCGTGGTGATGGCCAGGATCGCATCGCGCAAGGCCATATGCACGGTCACGAGGACGGTGCGCAGTTCGTCGTTGGCAAGCATCATCCGCACTTCGGCGACTCCTGCCAGTGCGGCGAGCATCTCAGTGTGCCCCGGGTACGGAATCCCTGCGGCGGCGAGCGCTTCCTTGTGAATCGGTGCAGTCACCAATGCGCCGACGCGCCCGGCGAGTGCGTCTTGCGCGGCCTTCGTAATCGCGGTGGCTGCGGCAGCTCCCGCCGCCGCCCTGACCTGCCCTAGTGGTTGGTCGGCAGGCAAGTTTGAGCACGGAATCAGGCGAATGGCGTCGACGCAGAGGCTCGGCTCGCGGCTCCACTGGACGTCAAATTTTATGTCGAGCGCCAACCGCCGGGCCTCGCGGTCAAGGATGACCGGGTCGCCGTAAACCCAGTAGTCGCGGCGTCGTGTGAGCGGCTGGGTGTGGAGGAAGCGCAGCAGGAGCTCGGGGCCAATGCCGGCGGGATCGCCCGCGGTCAGGGCGATTGGCAATGCGGTCGAGAACGGTGTGGCGAGGGAATCCGTCATAAACTGGGCGGGAACTGGGCGGGAACTGGGCGGGTTTGGGAACAAGGTGGCAGAATCCCCAGAGTGTCGCATTGTGGAAACTTTTGAGAAAACCGATGACCCTGCACCTTCGAAACTCAGCGCTCCTGCGCACCGACGCGTTCATCCATGGCCGCTGGACATCGGCGGACTCGGGCCAGACCTTTGCGGTCTACGATCCAGCCACGGGCGAAGAATTGGCACAGGTTGCAAATTGCGGGCCCGACGAGACGCGTCGGGCCATTGCAGCGGCGGATCAGGCCTTGCCCGCATGGCGAGCAAAGCCCGCCAAGGAACGCGCAGCGATTTTGCGGCGTTGGCATGACAGCATCATTGCCGCCGCCGACGATCTGGCGCTCCTGATGACCGCAGAGCAGGGTAAACCCTTGGCCGAAGCGCGCGGGGAGGTGTTGTACGGGGCCTCGTTCATCGAGTGGTTTGCCGAAGAAGCCAAGCGTGCATACGGTGACGTGATTCCGACCCCGCAGACCGACCGGCGTCTGTTGGTGATCAAACAGCCAATTGGCGTGTGTGCGGCGATTACGCCGTGGAATTTCCCGATCGCCATGATCACTCGCAAAGTTGCTCCTGCGCTTGCGGTGGGTTGCACGATGGTGGTCAAACCGGCAGAGGCCACGCCATTGTCTGCATTGGCGCTGGCCCAACTGGCCCTTGAAGCCGGTGTGCCGGAGGGGGTTCTTAATATCGTCACCGGCGCGGCCGAGCAGGCCCCGGGGATCGGACTGGTGCTTTGCGAGAGCCCTTTGGTGCGCCATGTCTCATTTACCGGGTCGACCGAAGTCGGCCGCATCTTGTTACGCCAGTGCGCGGACTCGGTCAAAAAAGTCTCGCTCGAACTTGGCGGCAACGCGCCGTTTATCGTGTTTGATGATGCGGATCTTGACGCGGCGGTCGAAGGAGCGCTCGCCAGCAAGTATCGCAACGCGGGTCAGACCTGTGTTTGCGCGAA
>CAIPGD010000088.1 GCA_903864485.1 uncultured bacterium
CGATGATCTTGACCTGTCCAGCGGTGCCATTGGCAAGCGTCAAAGCCTGCGAAGCGCCAGTTGTGGTCAACTGCGTGAGCATGTCTGTGATGTTCACGGCGCCCGCACCAGAGAGGCTCTGGCTGGTGGCAATTACATCGCCAGTAATATTGCCGGTCACGTTGCCAGTGAGCGCACCGATGAAGCCGTTGGTCGAAGTAACTGGACCAGAGAAAGTTGTCGAAGCCATTTTTAGATCCTCACATGCGAGTTAAGCGCACCAGTCTGCATGTCGTCAGCCGGGACTGTCTGATGCACCGGATTGACCCGGTAAAGTAACCCCCGCTCAGGGGGAAGATCTGAGCGGGGGCGGGAGGGTTAGACGCCAGGCGTGCCGAAGAGGCCGCGAGGATCGGTCCAACCGACGGTGTAACGCTCAGTGGCCTTATAGCGCATGGAGTCGGTTTCGAAATCGCCTTCCATGCTCTTCTCAAGGCCACGGCGCATGAGCAGCTTCATGCCTTCCGGCGCATCAGTCTGCACCCACCAAGCGGTGGTCGAGGTGATACGAGAAAGGTTCGCCTGGCCCTTCGCCAGCAGCCCCATCGACTTGATCGGGTTGATGTCGTTGTCGGCGGTGCCAGTGCGAAGGACGCTCTTGAGGAGCACTTCAGCCTGGAACACGTTGGACGGGCCGGTGACGATCTGAGTCGGATTCAGGCGGATGCGCTTGCCGTTGTTGTCAACAGCGTTGCGGATCTGAACCAGAAGCTGCTCAAGCGAAGTCTGCGACAGAGCAGCAGCCGTGGTGAGCTGGTTGCTGAAGGTGCCGCTGACGATCGGGTGGTTGGTGGCGATCAGAGACACGCCGTCGCCGCCCACATACGAGCCGTTGAAGGCGCGGTTGAGGACGTTCGCGGAGAGGGTCTCCTTCGTCTCGATCAGAGACTGCGCCAAGTGCTTGGCGTAGGTCTGGCCGATACGGATGTGATCACCGTCCTCAACAAGAACCTTGGTCAGCGCGAAGGCGAGACCGTAGACCTTGTAGAGGTAGCGCTGCAGGAACAGCACGCCACCGGACTGGTAGCTGACCGCCATGCCATCGGGGAGCTCCGGCGCAGCACCAAAGCCGTAAAGAACGGGCTCTTCATGGTAGTTGCGGGGAATGCCCTTCTGCTCACGGAAGACCATCTTCCACTCGTCAGAGCGCTGATCATAGACGCCATCGAACACTTCGTTCAGGATGGGCTCAACTACCGACCGGAAGTCGGTACTACGCATAGGAGTAGCCATAGCTCAGAGCCTCCCTTAGATCGCGTTGACGGGATACTTGTAAGCGGCCTCGTTCAAGCGAACGGTGACGTTTACATAAGCATCAGTCAAGGAGTCAGTGACAAGATACGCGAAGCCCGTGATCTGGAACTGGCCAGATGTGGCAACGGTAGCGGTGAGGTAGGTGCTGCTGATACCCGTGGAGGTAGAGCCACCAGGTGAAGCAACGCGGAAGTCGCACTGAGCGCCAACAGCAGTCTGGACCGAATCGGTGCCAGGCGTGCCGGGATTGGCGTACTGCACGTCATACAGCGTCTCAGGATCGTCGTAGACCCAAGCCGTGATGTTCGTGCCAGTGGTGCCACCGGGCCAGAAGGGCGAGATGGTGGGCTTGCCGGTTGCGTCGAGGTACTCCACACCAGCAAGAATGCCAAGCAGCGTGACGCCATCGGTGGTGCCCGAACGGGTGCCATCGGAAGTGCCGAGCTGAATAACACCATCGCTGGTGAGCTTTACGGGGTCGCCTGCAAAGATCGACACAGCGTAGGCGCTGGTGATCACGTAAGCCTTCGGACGCATCTGACCACTGTTGTGGAAAGACGGGCGAAAGCCATAAGGTGCGCTAGTCGAAGACATAGTAGCTCCTAGTGGAACGAGGGGTGATTAGGAAAGATCGAACTGAGCTTCCCTACGTTGCCCTATCTCCATGTTGCCGTCGCCCATAGTCAACCGCGACTTAGATGATTTTGCCTGCTGCTCCAAGAACTCTGCGGTATCGGTAAGTTTTTCTTCCTCACGCATCGGTGCATCATGGTGCGCTTCATGCATATACCTCTCATACAGAGACATAGGGAGCTTGAAGGCAAGCATCTCATTAACCCCAATTAGGCCCTGCCAATCACCTGTCTTCAGGGTGGCATATTCCCAGCCAGCAACGTCTTCTGGCTTCACGGGCTCATAACCCAGACGAATGCGCGTCTGGATGGAATCACGGGGGTTAGTCGTAGTGAGCCAGCACAAGTGCCAGCCGGGGATCTTTGGCAAGTCCGGTAGAGAGGACTGGAAGAATTGCTGACGAAACATCGCAACTCGCTCATCATCGGAAGTCTCGCGATTCTCAGTGACAGCGCGATCTTGCATCGCACGGCTTACGCGGCTTTCCCCAGCGGGTTTCTTAAATCGTTCGTCGTTCATGTCTCGCTCCTTTCAGCGATTAGGACAGATTGTAGAGTTGTTTCAACAAAAAGCAAGTTCTTTCAACGCTTGTTGTTGCGGTCGTATTCTGCGTAACGCTTAGCGTATTTCATACGCAAAACTGGATCATCCCACACGCCAGCCTCAATCAGAGCAGCCTTGCGGTCTGCGCTGATATGGATCTCTTGGCGGGTGCTGGCGGGCGCATATTCCCGGCCAGAGCCAACCGCAGGGCCACCGCGAGGGGTTCTCTGAGGAGACGCCGTTGGCTTGCCAAACCGCTCCGGCAACCGGCGGGCAGCTCGATTGCGCAACTCATCCCAATAATCCTCAGACTGAGGATTGTAGCCGTCCTTCGATAAGGCATTGTCAATCGCCAGAACGATTGCTGATTCCTCATCACGGCCCTGCGCGTCGTACCAAGGGTTGTCCTTCAAGAACTCCTTGGCGTGATGCATCGCCATGTCGTCAAGCTGAGGGACGGGCGCCGGGCGCTGGGCGGCCTGCTGCTTCATCTGGTTAAGCTGCTGAAGCCTGGCCATCGACTGGTCGCGATAACGCATTGCCTGCGTTACATCTTCGCCATTGCCGGATTCTACGGCCTTGGCAATGACACGCTCAGCAAGCTGGGCGTCACTAGCAGCCTTCTGGATCGCCGCGTCTATGCCGTCTAGGTCAGACTTATGCGACCGCTGTTCTTGAACAGAAACGCGGCGCTCAAGGTCATCGTTTCGCTTGCGCAGGAAATCCAACTCAAGCTTGTCACGCTTAATGGCGCCATCACGGCGTTCCTTGCGTTCCTGCTTTTCCTGCCTGCGGCGCTCGCGAATAGATTCGCGCTCGTCTTCATTTCCATCATCAGCCGTAGAAACTATGCGGTCATCACCGCTATCGTCTCCATCAGCCTCACCATCAGTTTCAACAATTACGACATTTTCGTTGTCGTCATTGCCCTGAATGTCGTCATCTTCCTTCAGAACTCCACTCATAGTTCATCTCCTTTCAGATGAATGCTTTCACAGCAAGAGGATCGCCGGTCAGGTCGCCCATAATGTCCAGATCATTGAAGATCACGAACATGGCCTTTTCGCCGTCATTCCCATACGCAATTTCCCAACGGTCGCCGCCATATTTGGCGACACGCACGA
>CAIPGD010000089.1 GCA_903864485.1 uncultured bacterium
ACCCTGCGTCGTGACCTTAAGGTTGCCGCCATTGAGCGTCGTTGCGGTCTTGCCGTCCAACTTCATCACGTCGGCCGCCGCGACCTTGCCGGCGAGCACGTGATACTTGAGGATCGCGGTCAGTTTCGGGATGTCCTTGAGCAGACCGTCGACAGTGCCAGGAGGCAGTTTTGCGAACGCATCGTCGGTGGGGGCAAAGACGGTGAACGGGCCGGCACCCTTGAGGGTGTCAATGAGGCCTGCAGCGGTGAGGGCTGCGGCCAGCGTCTTAAAATGGCCGTCGGCAACAGCGACATCGATAATGGTGTTCATGAGGTTTTCCTTGGGCTGGGTTGATGCCGCGCCCCAAATGTGGGGTGCCCCGCACGATGGAATGTCTGCAGGATTTGCGACAAGCAGCGAATCTACTGCTACGGATCCTGCCGGGCTGTACGTTGTTTCACAGTTTGATGATCGAGCAGCTTGAGCGAGGGCGGGTGCTTGGCCTGGAAGATTGACTCAAGCCGGCCAGGGGGCCACTTTCAAGTCCTCATCGTTTCGGATCCGGATCCCAATGCCTCTAAAGGTGCGAACATGAATATTGATCAAATTAAGATCCTCCTCAAGCAGTTGACCTGGAAATCCTACGGTGACTTGATTACGGCGGACAGCTCAATTACTGACTTCATTATGGTTACGCTCCAAAGCCAAATGGCCAGAGTTTCGTCGGGGGACGTGCAATTCGAGTCGGGTAGCCAACAACAGATCCAGGATCGCCCCGGGTTCTATTTTTTCAACAAGTTTCGTTTTTCACCCGCCGTCATCCAACAAACTTCTGGCGCGAGTGCCTGGGCTAATTTCACATGGAGCCATGTGTTGCCAAACCTCAAACTGACCCCCCTGCAAGAGCAGCCTCAAACAGCCATGGACTATTTAGACCTGGGCGAAATCTGGATTGACGACATCAACAGTCTGGAAATCTGCGGCGAAGCGATTCTTAAACGCTACGGCTTCCTGATCGAGTGAGGTCACCGGAGCGTGGGGGACTGCACCCACCGCCACGCTCAGACGAGTTGGGCCAGTTGCCCGGGTTCTAGATGACACCATTGGCCCATGGGCAGGCCCAGCGAATCAAGCGTTAGCTTGCCGATCGCGCTGCGGCGCAATGAAACGCAGTGATTGCCCGCCGCGGCCACCATGCGCTTCACCTGGTGGTACTTGCCCTGATCTATGCTGAGCTCCAGCAAATGCGTGTCGAGCGTGCGCACCTGCGCGGCGATGGGCTTGTCCTCGTCGATGAGCTTCACGCCTTCCTGCAGCCTCGTGACCAGTTGCGCCGTCACCGCCTCGAATAGGGTGACCTCATAGGTTTTGAGTACATGCCGTTTCGGCGACGATTGGGCATGTATAAAGCCGCCGTCATCGGACAGCAGCAGCAGGCCGGTGGTGTCATGATCGAGGCGCCCTACGGGCTGGGTATTGCGATTAACGTATTCCCGAGGCAACAGGGTGAGGATGCCCGGGTGATGGCTGGGCTTGCGGGAACACTCGTAATCGGGAGGTTTGTGCAGGGCGATGTAGAGTTGCTGGCGAAAAGTCCATTCTTTGCCCTCAACGCTAAAGACCAGGCCTTCGCAGGGCAGGTCTTCGTCCGCATCGGTGATTAACCGACCCCCCACG
>CAIPGD010000090.1 GCA_903864485.1 uncultured bacterium
AATGACGACCGCTTTGTTACCCACCGCATCATGGGTGCGGGTCATCCGCGGATGGCCTTTGAGATCGAAACCTTCGGTGCGCTCGAACCTGCACACTACAAGGTCGACGCGGATTACGTCCGACGTAAAGGCGAGTACAACCCGGTGCGGCTGTGGGCCATCGGTCAGGCGTATGCATCGCAACAGCTGCTGGACACACTGGCAAGTTCCAAGCGCGGGCGTGACGGGCTGTTCCCCGAGCTGGTGCTGTTTGATTGCCATTCATGCCACCACCCGATGTCCGAACAAAAAGCCTCGTTGCGGCTGGGCGTCGGATCGGGTCGGGTCAATCTGAACGACAACAACTTGCTGATGTTGCGTGCGATCGTTCGTGTGATTGACCCTGCCAATTCCGCTGCCTTTGATCGTCAGATTTCGCAGGTGCATCATGCAGTGGCGGGCAGTTCTGAACAGCGCTCGGCCGACCCGCTCCCATTGGCTAAAAATCTGTCGGCAACAATCGGTCGCTACATGAACCGTTTCGAGCAGGAGACCTTTGACGCCGCTGTACTGCGCAACATTTTGCTAGCGCTACTTGATGAAACCAGCGCGAACCAATACGCAAACTACGCGGGTGCCGAGCAGGCCTATTTCTCGATTTCGAGCCTGACCTCGTCGCTCATCAAGCAGGGCGGATTGGCCGCCTCTGGGCCAGTCACTCAGCGTTTGACGAGTATGCGTAAAGCGCTCGCCAATGAAGACAAGTTCCGTGGCGAACAGTTCTTGACCGAAGTGGCAGCCATGCGCGCCCTGATACCTGCCCAGGCAAAATAATCATGACCCAATCGAGCACCTCTGCCAAAGCTTCGGTCGCTGGCGGTCCGGCCGACTATGACATCGTCATTGTGGGCTCAGGGCCTGCTGGCCTGTCTGCCGCTGCACGCGCACAGGCGCTGGGGTTGCGCCATGTGCTGCTCGAGGCTGAAAAACACGCATCCGATACGATTTTTAAGTATCAAAAGGGCAAGCATGTGATGGCCGAGCCGGGGATTCTCCCCCTGCGCAGCGACATGAGCTTTGCGGCGGGTAAGCGCGAGTTCCTGCTGTCCACCTGGGACACCGAACTCGGCGCACAGCACGTCAATATCGCCTACGGCAAGCGGGTCAAATCGATTGTCAAATCGCCCGATACGGGGGTCTTCACGGTCTCTTGCGAGGACGAGAGCGCGGTCACCACCAAGGCGGTGATTCTAGGCATCGGACTCCAGGGCAACATCCGTAAGCTTGGGACCGCCGGCGAAAGTTTGCCGCGGGTGCAGTACACCCTGGCAGATCCGGATGAGTTCAAGGACGAGACCATTGTCGTGATCGGGGCTGGCGACGCCGGTATTGAAAACGCATTGGGCCTAGCGAACCAAAACACGGTGCACATGGTGAACCGTGGTGAAGAATTTAACTTTTGTAAAGACGGTAACCGTACCCTGATCCTCGCCGCCGAAAAGGCTGGCAAGGTCGCGGTTTGTTACAGCGCCAACACGCTCCGCGTTGAAGAATCCGACGGCCCAACGCCGCTGAAGTATGTCTACAGCGGGGTCAACGGTGAGACGGTGATTAATTGTCATCGCATCATTGCCCGTCTCGGTGCGATCCCGCCGCGCAAGCTGATTGAAAGCTTCGGGATTGTGTTCCCGAACGCCAACCCGAGTTCGGTGCCGGTTCTGTCCGAGTCGTACGAGTCAAACGTACCAGGTCTCTACATCGTTGGCGCACTGGGCGGTTATCCGCTGATTAAGCAGGCGATGAACCAGGGTTACGAGGTCGTACAGACGATCGCGGGTCAACCGGTTGAGCCTGTCGATGAACCCTTGCTGCGCGAGAAATTCAAGGGCTGGAAACCAGGGATGGCGGTGTCCCAGGTGATTGATCTCATTTTGGGTAGCGTCCCGCTTTATCGCGAAATGTCGAAGCTCCAGATGCGCGAGTTCATGCTCGACTCGACGCTGCTGACGCCGCGGGCTGGCGAGGTCATCTTCAAGGAACTCGACTACACCAATACGTTCTACTCGATCGTGGCGGGTTCGGTCGATGTCGAGCTCAAAGGCAATGACGCGGGCGCCAAGCCGAGTATTCTCAACCTGAAAGCCGGCCAGTACTTTGGCGAAATGGGATTGATTTCCGGGCGGCGCCGGACAGCAACGGTTCGTGCTGGTGCTGATTG
>CAIPGD010000091.1 GCA_903864485.1 uncultured bacterium
CGAGATTCCGGGCATTCCGGCGCACGCGCACTTGGTGCGGACCCCGGTATTGGTCGGCCAACGCTCGCAGGATATCGAAGGTGGCGTCAGTTGAGGCATCGTCGGACAGTACGATTTCGAGTGGTGCGATACCGCGCTGTTCAAGAATGCTCCGGGCCGCCTGCTCGACGAACGGTGCTTGGTTGAAGGCGAGAAATAGCACGCTGGCGGTCGGGGCTTGCTGGCCTGGGTCGTTACGCGCGTTCATTGTTCGTTCGTTCAGGCTCAGTCCCTGGGCTCAAAGCAATGGGTGGCATGAATGCGTTGTGAGGCCATCACCGCGGCGGCAACGCGGCCCGCCATTCGCAGGGCGCGTTCGGTCCGCAACCCCAGCAGATGAATCGGCAAAGCGAGCAGGCTTCCAATCCCAATCCTCATCATCATTTTAAAATAAGGCATAAAGCCCTGGTACTTTCGGGTGATGTAAAACTTCGACAGCGTCATGCAATAGGCACGGCGAAAAGTCGTTCTAAACGACGGTGCGCTTGATTCCCGGGTGTGGTGCTCGGCGGAGGCGGTGGCCACGACAATGATCGGTCGGCCGGCTCGCCGAATCCGGATACACAGATCATCATCTTCGCCGTATAGGAAGTACCAAGGATCGAAAAAACCGATCGATCGCATGTTATTCAGATTGAGAAGCATTGCGGCGCCAGATACGAAGTTCACGCACAGATCGCCCGTCGGAAGGACCGGTGTCAGACGCGCTGATTCTTCGGTTCCGTCATGAAATGAAGCGCCCTGAATTCCTTCTGAATCAAAAATGACTGGCGCCAGGATCGCTGCGTCCGGATAGCGCAACGCCGCTTGCCATAGGGCTTCCAGAGCCCCTTCGCGCAATTGCGCATCGGGGTTGATGAGCAGTGCAAATGGCGTTTTGACCGAGTCGAGGGCGAGATTATTGGCGCGGCCAAATCCGAGGTTCTGACCAGCGTCGATGACCTGTGCGTGGGCAGCGCAATGACGGACGACCTCGCAGGTCGTGTCATGACTATTGTTATCAACAACAATCAGATGCTTGCAGAATGTTAGCGGGACAAGCGACCAGGGGAGTATCGAGGCGCTGTTGTAAGCGACGAGAACGGGGGTGATCTCCCGCTCCCATGGGCGCGGCTCCACGATCAGGCCGGCCGCCGTCCGATGCTGTGATGCTCCAGGCCTTTCTGCGCCAGGGCTTGCGGCTGGTAAAGGTTGCGGCCATCGAAAACAATCGGCTGCTTGAGCAGTCCGCGAATTCGGTCGAAATCCGGACTCCGGAACTGACGCCATTCGGTGACTACGAATAGCGCGCTCGCCCCTTCCAGCGCTTGGTATGGTTCGCTGACCAATTCGAGCCCCGGCCTGTCCCCAAATGCAGCTTGAGCGGTCTCATGGGCTTCGGGATCAAAGGCGCGCACGGTCGCACCAGCATCGAGCAACCCGTCAATCAGGACCTTGCTGGGTGCCTCGCGCATGTCATCGGTGTCGGGCTTGAACGCAAGCCCCCAGACTGCGAACTGTTTTCCTGCGAGGCCGTGGGCGCCAAAACGGGCCACCGCCTTATCAAGAAGGATCCGCTTCTGAACTTCGTTCGCACGGTACGCGGCATCGACCACTTCGAGAGCGGCCGCGTTGTCCTGCCCCATTTTGCGCAACGCCTGCAGGTCCTTGGGGAAGCAGGAGCCACCAAAACCCGCCCCGGCGTAGAGGAATCCGGGGCCGATCCGGGGATCTGAGCCAATCCCCCGCCGCACCTCTTCAATATCCCCGCCAAGGCTTTCGGCCAGCCGCGCCATCTCGTTCATGAACGAAATGCGTACCGCCAGCATGGCGTTGGCGGCATATTTGGTCAGCTCGGCCGACCGTGTACCCATCACGATCAGCTTCTCGTGGTTGCGTGAAAAAGGCGCATACAGAGACTTCAGCAGGCTGATGGCATGGGCGTCTTCGCAGCCGACCACGATCCTGTCTGGCCTCATAAAGTCGTCAATGGCAGCGCCTTCCTTGAGGAATTCCGGATTCGACGCGACCGAGAAAGGGATGTCGAGCTTGCGTGCTGCCAATTCGCCGGCAATGGCCTCGCGAACCCGATCGGCTGTGCCAACCGGGACTGTGCTTTTATCAACGACGATGGTCGGTGTCACGAGATGCTGGCCTATGGTCCGCGCCACGGCGAGTACATGCTTCAGATCGGCCGAACCATCTTCGGAAGGGGGAGTGCCGACCGCGATGAAAATCACCTCGGCCGACGCGATGGCAGGCTTCGCATCGGTGGTGAATTGCATACGGCCATCCGCGCTGGAACGGTGGATGATGGCATCCAGTCCGGGCTCATAAATCGGAATTCGCCCCTCGCGCAGGCCTTCTACGCGGCCCACATCGACATCGACCAGCGTGACGTGGTTGCCCATATCGGCAAAACAGGCGCCAGTGACGAGGCCGACATAGCCAGCACCAAAAACAGTCAATCGCATGGTCGAGATCCAAAAGAGCCGCCGGACAGAGCGGGTAGGAATGGCAAAATGACGGGCGTCAAATTGTACCGCGCCGGCTTTTCGCATTCCGCTGGGCATAGTCAAAACAAGCATGCGGCTTTCGGTCATTATCATTACCCGCAACGAGGTACACCGGATTGGCCGGGCGATTGACGCGCTGGCCTTTTCGGATGAGATTGTTGTACTCGACTCAGGTAGTACTGACGGAACGCTCGAGGTGGCGCGAGCCGCTGGAGCGCGGGTTGAGCAGACCGACGACTGGCCAGGTTTTGGGCGCCAAAAAAATCGGGCACTGGATCTGGCAAGCGGCGACTGGATTCTGTCGATCGATGCCGACGAACTCGTGACCGAGGCTCTCGCTGACGCAATTCTCGAAGCGATTCGCCCCCCGTTTGCAGCGGGGGATGCAGATGCGGATGCGAATGTTCAAGCGCCGGTGGCGTGGTGGATTGAGCGTCGGTCGCGCTGGTGCGGGCGCCCGGTTCGGTTTGGCGACTGGCGACGCGATCGGGTGTTGCGTTTATTTCGTCGTGGCTCAGCGCGTTTTAGCGACGATATCGTGCATGAGCGGGTCGTCTGCGATGGAATACACGGGCAGTTGGCGGGTTGGCTCTGGCATGACACCGTTGACACGCCCGAGGATGGCACCGAGAAAGCCTTGCGCTACGCTCGCCTGGGTGCGGAGCGGCTACGGCAGCGCGGTCGTGGCGGCCGATGGTCCGCCCTTTGGCATGCCGGCGGCGGCTTTGTGCGCGGCTACGTGTTGCGCCTTGGCTGTCTAGACGGATTGGCGGGTTGGGCGATTGCCTCCACCAACGCGTATGCGACCTGGTTGCGCTACCGTCTTGCCGCCGATCCGGACTTTGAGGCCACCTTGTCGAAACCCCGCTAGTCATCGTTATCGAGGCTCTGATTCTCCTGTGCCCGGACTCGTTTTGTTGGCGACAAACTCCCATGCGACGTGGGTGAGTTTGCCGCGAACGGCTCGGCGCAATCGCTTCATTCGGTCGTTTTTGTCGACCCCGGCCGGGTTTTTTCCCCACTCGCCGTAAACCCGTTCGACGCTGCGCATGTTGAAGTTGCCCTCAAATCCATACATGCGACCCACCGGGGATGGTCCAGAGAAGTACTCGTGGGTCCGGTCGGTGATGATATTGACGTGGGTGGGATCCTGAAA
>CAIPGD010000092.1 GCA_903864485.1 uncultured bacterium
AACCCGTAGCTTCGCAGGATCAAGACCTCGCGCGATCCGAGGTCTTTGACGACGTCTGCGCATTCGGTCTCTTCAAAATCAAGCCCGCCAAAGTCATGGCTCGCGATACGTCCAGCCAGCTGTGCGCCCCAAGCATTATCAATACGCAATCCCTCGCCCTGGCAGGCCACCGCCAACGCTGCAGGAGTGTGGATACGCAGTACACAATGTACGTCGGGCCTCGCAGCGTACAGCGCGAGATGCAGGCGTAAACCCGCCATATCCACCGAGGGGGTCGCGCCGTCGGGGCGCTCGCCGTGCAATGCTTCCAATGCATGCCCGTCGGGCCCGATTCGAACCAGATCCGAGACGCCAACATCACTCAGCGGGACGCCGAATGCGGGCACGAAAATCACCGGGCCATGACTTCCCGGAACTCGTAGTGTGACCTGAGTGATAAGCGGCTCCTCCCATCCCAGCTTGGCCATCAGGCGACAAGCCGCGGCGAGGCGGACGCGGCCGATCCACTCCTGCGGCGTGATCTGGCCAGCACTCAATAGAGCAGCGAAGGGCGGGGTGGGCGCCGGCGGCAGCGGCCTTTTTGGCAGGGGTGGACTGAGGCGGGGGCCGCGACTACCAGGACTAGCCTGTGGGCCGTTAGCGGGGCTATTCATGACGATGGCTCAAAGTTGGCTGCAGAAGATTTGATCCTGACTAAGCTCAAAATTACCAGATCTCGGGAGGTCTAGGGCCCGATTAAGCGCGTACTCAGGCGCCAAACAATCCGAGCGCACGTGCCCTGCCATGAGCCAATGCGTGAACGTGGCGCAGCGCCGGGACCGGGACTTGATGCCATTGCGCCAACTCGATAACGGCACCGACCAAGGCATCGAGCTCAGGGCGTCGACCGACATCAAAATCCTGCAAGGTTGAGGTCCGGACAGGCCCAAGCGAGCGCGCCATCGCAATCCGCGCATCGGCATCGATCGTGAGTGGAATACCCATCGCCGCTGCAACGGCCTTTCCTTCTTCAATCAAGGCTCGCAAGAGTTCGCAAATGGCGGGGTCAGAGCACAGGCGATCCATGCGCAACCCCGTCAACGCGGAGACCGGATTGAAGGACAAGTTACCAATGAGTTTGGTCCACACGTCCGTACGAATGTCACCTGAGTGCTCCGCCGCAAAACCCGCTGACTGGAATAAGACTGCAATATCGGTGGCCGCTAAAGAACGCTCGGGCTGAGTGCCGCGCACCTCACCCAGGATCAGGCGGTTACCGGCTGTATGCCGAACCACCCCGGGCACGGCCACCTCGGCCGAAAGATGCACGATGCAGCCAACGAGACGCGAGGAATCGAGTGCTTGCGATGCGGTGCCGTCCGGGTCAAGCGTCTTGAGATATCGCCCGTCATCGGCGTCGCTTAGGTACCACCATGGCACCCCATTGATCGCAGCGACCACCCGCGTCTGGGGATGCAGTAGCGGCTGGAGGCGGGGCAGCATCGCGGGTATTGAGTGTGCTTTAAGGCTGATGATGATCAGATCCTGCGGACCACTCAATTGCGCAATCACCGCTGGATCATCGCTGGCATGCATGGCGATCGAGGCATCCGTGGCATTCGTGGGATTCGGATTTGCCTCGACCAGCGCCTCGGCACCCTCAATGACCCGCAAGCCTGCGTTCTGGATCGCGGCCAGATGGTCTCCCCGCGCGATGACCGAAACAGCGTGGCCCGACTTGGCCAACCGGTAGGCCATTAGCCCACCCACCGAGCCGGCGCCAACAACCGTAATTCTTATCGAGGGTTTCATAGCGAGCTCCAAGAAAAAGGGCGCACATGACTGTGCGCCCCAAAACGGCAGTCTTGCTGCCTCTCCTCCTCCTCGAACCTCGTGATCAAGAGACTATCTAACCCGTGCGTGTTAGTCCACGCGCGACGCCCCCGGAAAAACCCGCGATTCGTGGTCGTTTTGACGTCATTTGGCGGAAACTTCGGGTAAACACTACTCTTCGAGAACGCCAAGGATCGCGCCCGACATCGCCGCAATGACAGCGGGCAACTCGCCCACGGCGAGCGTCTCCCGCACCGTGACCGCCGGTGCTCGCGCTCGCGCGGCTTCCATCAGAACTGGGAAGTCACGACGAAGATGTCCGCCACGGCCCAAAAAAACCGGAACCACGACGATCTCGTTCACCCCCTCGTTTGCAAGGGTCGCCACGAGGTCAGGTAACCCCGGCTCCATGAGTTCAAGAAAGGCAAGTTCAACCCGACCCTCGGGCCGGGCAGAACGCAACGCCTCGCGCAATGCCTGGAATGGCTCTGCC
>CAIPGD010000093.1 GCA_903864485.1 uncultured bacterium
GGCGGCGCTGCGCAATCGGCAGCCAAGCCTTTATAAAACCGTTACCAACTGCTTGGGTTAAGGCAAATGCGGTGGCGAAATCAGGTTCGGCGAGATCATCAAAAAAGATGCCACCGATACCGCGGGGCTCACCCCGATGTTTCAGGAAAAAATAATCATCGCACCAAGCCTTGAAGCGCGGATAGGTTTCCGCGCCAAAGGGTTGGAGTGCCTCCGCACAGGTTCGATGAAAGTGGGCCGCATCTTCTTCAAAACCGTAGTACGGCGTGAGATCCATGCCACCACCAAACCACCAAATCGGTTGTTCGCCAGACCCTTCGATGGGTTGAGCCACAAAAAACCGAACGTTCAGATGCACGGTTGGGATAAACGGATTACGGGGATGCAGAACCAGCGAAACCCCCATCGCTTCCCAATGTCGCCCGACCAACTGCGGCCGCGCCGCCGTGGCCGAGGGTGGCAAACGCGTCCCAGAAACATTCGAAAATCCAATGCCGCCACGTTCGAGCAGAGCACCGCCCTCGAGAATGCAGGTCAGTCCGCCACCACCGGTCAGCGCCGGTTTTTCCGTTTGTTGTGATTGTTGTGATTCTTGTGATGGTTCTGACTTGGCCGCGTTTTCGCGCTGCCAGTGGTCTTCCCGAAAGCGACTGCCGTCCTCGTTTTCGAGGGCGCTCACGATCTGGCGTTGCAATCCAACCAACCAGGTTCGAACCGCGGCGGAATCGACGGCGCCGGTATCGACGGTGCCCGCATCGACGGCGCCCGTATAGGTGGAATGGGTGTGGTTGTTCATCGTTAGAGTGCCCGGTATCCAATATCTCGACGCATTTGCAGGCCGTCGAAATCGAGGTGCTCAATGGCGGCGTAGACGCGCTCGCGCGCCTCGCGAACGGAATCGCCCAGTGCGGTCACGCACAAGACCCGTCCGCCGCTGGTCAACACCTGATCCTGGTCGGATTGTGTGCCCGCATGAAACGCGATTACGCCAGGGGCGAGTGTATTGCTCGCGAGCGGCAGGCCATGGATCGGGTCACCCTTGCGGGGCGACTCCGGGTAGCCGGCGGCGGCGAGAACAACACCCAACGCCACTTGTGGGTTCCACTGCGCGCTTACCTGATCGAGTCGGCCGTCGATCCCGGCCTCAAGCAGCTCTACCAGGTCGGACTGCAGGCGCGCCATGATCGGTTGTGTCTCAGGGTCGCCCAGTCGGCAGTTGAACTCGAGCGTTTTGACCTGTCCCTCGGGGTCGATCATTAGCCCCGCATACAGAAATCCTGTGTAGGGAATCCCGTCGGCCGCCATCCCGCGAATCGCGGGCAGGATGATTTCGCGAAGCGCGCGTTCATGCACCGCGGGTGTAACGACCGGAGCCGGGGAATACGCGCCCATCCCACCTGTATTCGGGCCCTGATCCCCGTCGCGCAGACGCTTGTGGTCCTGGCTGGGCGCCAATGCGAGGACATGCTCGCCATCTGCCAGAACGATGAAGCTGGCTTCTTCGCCGGCCAGAAATGATTCGATCACGACCCGCGAACCGGCCCCCCCCAACCGATTGCCCACCAACATCTCATCGATCGCCGCATGCGCTTCGGCCAGAGTCTGCGCGACCACAACCCCTTTACCTGCCGCCAGACCGTCGGCCTTGATGACAATTGGAGCACCTTCGCGATCGACATACGCGTGCGCCGCCGCAGCATCGGTAAAGGTGCCATACGCCGCCGTCGGAATGCCGTGCCGCGTCATGAAGGCCTTGGCAAAGTCCTTCGAGCTTTCCAACTGGGCCGCCGCCGCGGTGGGCCCAAAAATGCGCAACCCGCGTGATCGAAATGCGTCAACGATGCCGGCCGCCAAGGGCCCCTCGGGGCCGACCACGGTGAGTGCGATGCCTTCCGCCTCAACGAGCGCGACGAGGGCCGAAATGCCTTCGGGGCTCGAACCATCGATCGGGACATTGATCAGCCTGGGCTCCCGGGCGGTCCCACCGTTACCGGGGGCCACAAAAACCGACTGAACGCGCGGGGATTGCAAAAGTCGCCAGGCGATTGCGTGCTCGCGTCCCCCGCCCCCGACGACCAGGATCTTGAGTCCGCCATTGGACAGTTCAGGCATCAGGACAGTTCCGCATTGG
The DNA here is from genome assembly GCA_903864485.1 of uncultured bacterium. Classification (GTDB taxonomy): domain Bacteria; phylum Pseudomonadota; class Gammaproteobacteria; order Burkholderiales; family Burkholderiaceae_E; genus RFPW01. The sequence goes on from CAIPGD010000093.1 coordinate 2,132, forward strand.
TGAAAACATCCTGGACGTCATCCAGGTTTTCGATCACGTCGAGCAGCTTTTGCATCCGCTCCGCATCATCGCCACTCAAAGCGGTCGAGGTTTCAGGGCGCATGGTGAGGACCCCGATTTCGGCGTGCAGCCCAGCCGCTTGCAGGGCGTCCCGCACGGCCGAAAACTGCGCCGGCTCACACAACACTTCGAGGCCGCCTTCCTCATCAGGGATGACATCGTCCGCGCCTGCCTCGAGAGCGACTTCAAGCAATCGGTCTTCGGTCACGGTACCGGGCGCAAAGAGAAACTGACCGCAATGGCGAAACAAGAACGCGACCGATCCATCGGTGCCGAGATTGCCGCCATATTTGGCGAAGGCATGCCGAACTTCAGCCACTGTTCGCGTCCGGTTGTCGGTCAGGCAGTCGACGATCACGGCCGCGCCGCCGATGCCGTATCCTTCGTACCGAATTTCGATGTAGTCAACGCCATCGAGCTGCCCCGAGCCCCGTTGAACCGCCTTGGTGACGGTGTCCTTGGGCATGTTGGCATCGGAGGCTTTGTCCATCGCCAAGCGCAGCCTGGGATTGACGCTCACGTCCGATCCGCCGAGTTTCGCGGCGACAGTGATTTCTTTGATCAGGCGCGTAAAGAGCTTGCCGCGCCGTTCATCCTGGCGCCCCTTGCGGTGCTGGATGTTTGCCCACTTGGAATGACCAGCCATAGCGGATGCATTTCCTCAATGAAAAGCACAAAATTCTAGCATCGGTCGGAAATCGGTCGAAAGTCGGTCAGAACCCTCGCCCTGAATCACTGGACACCGCATGACAAACGCCCTTTCGAACCCGATTGTTGAGACAACAGACCCCGTTGCCGCGTTGCCGATCGTCAGAGTGCTGGACCATGAGATCGGGTTATTGCCTGCATTTGCCAATCGTCATGGACTCATTACCGGCGCAACAGGGACCGGGAAAACCGTCACGCTGCAACGGATGGCTGAGCGATTGAGCCGCGCGGGCGTTCCGGTTTTTATGGCAGACGTCAAAGGTGACTTGACGGGGATGTCGATGCCAGGCGCTGAGTCGCCGAAGTTTCGAGAGCGTTGCCAGCGACTGGGTATTCCACTGCCGCGGTTTGCGGCATGTCCGGTGGCACTTTGGGATGTTTTTGGTCAGTCGGGTCACCCGTTGCGTGCCACGATTTCCGACATGGGGCCATTGTTGCTCGCCCGAATGATGGGGCTGAACGAGACCCAGACGGGTGTTCTGCAACTGGTTTTTCGGGTTGCCGATGACGGCGGCTTATTGCTGCTCGACACCAAAGATCTGCGCGCCATGCTGATCCATGTGGCCGAGCATGCCGAGTCACTTCGGACTCAGTACGGCAATGTCTCGAGCGCATCCGTCGGTGCGATCCAGCGCAGCCTGCTGAGCCTGGACGAGCAGGGCGGTGATCAGTTTTTTGGCGAGCCGATGCTGGACCTGGACGATTTGCTGCGTACCGATGATCGGGGCCGGGGCGTCGTGAACATTCTTGCAGCTGACCGGTTGCTGCAGGCGCCGCGCCTTTATGCGACGTTCCTGCTCTGGTTGCTCTCGGAGCTTTTCGAGCAACTGCCTGAGGTTGGCGATCTTGATCAGCCGTTATTGGTGTTCTTCTTCGACGAGGCGCACCTGCTGTTTGATGGCGCATCGCCCGCACTGGTCGAGAAGATTGAGCAGGTCGTGCGATTGATTCGTTCCAAGGGCGTTGGCGTTTATTTTGTGACCCAGAACCCATTGGATGTTCCCGAGTCGGTGCTCGGGCAACTGGGCAATCGGGTCCAGCATGCCTTGCGCGCGTTCACGCCACGCGATCAGAAAGCCGTTCGGGTAGCGGCTGAGACCTTACGGGCCAATCCCGCGTTTGATGCGACGGTCGCCATTACCGAATTGGGGGTGGGCGAGGCTTTGGTGTCCTTCCTTGATGAGCAGGGTCGGCCGACTCCGGTCGAGCGCGGGTTTGTGTTGCCTCCTTCTTCGCGAATCGGGCCCTTGACCGAGACCGAGCGGGCTCAGATCCTCGCAGCGTCGGCCTTGGCCGGGAAATACGAAGCGGCTGTCGACCGTGAAAGCGCCTACGAGCGTCTTCGGCAAAGGGCGGGCGCAGGCCCGACTGCTTCGACTCAATCGACGCAATCGACGCAATCGACTCAATCAACGCAACCGGAGTCGTGGTCGGATCGTTTGTTTGATCGAGGCAATGGGGGTGCTAGTGCGGGTGCCAGTGCGGGTGCCAGTGCCAGTGCGGCCGCTAGTGTGGCCGCCAGTGTGGCTGGCTCACTGCTCGGAGCGGTCGCGCGGAGTGCCGTTCGAACGATCGGTTCGCAAATCGGTCGTGAGATTGTCCGTGGAGTTCTGGGCGGAATTTTGGGTGGGAACCTCGGTGGTGGCGGTCGTCGACGGCGTTGATTGTGATAACCGCGCCAGCCCTCGGCTGAGCAAGCCCGTCGCGATCAACACCACGATCACCGAGGAAAGGGGTGCGGGGCGAAACGGCGCATCCGCTGGCACCACGGCGCCTGCGCCTGCGCCCTGAACGATGTGCAACGCGCAGATCAGCCAGAGCGCTGCCTGGAGATCCGAGCGTGCCGCATCGTTCGCTTGGCCGTGCACCACGCGCCATCCGCCCCAGAGCGCCACTGCAGCCTGAGTCCCCGCAATGAGCCACATAAACAGCGTCAGTTTGGGCCACCAGGGCGTCGGATAGTCAACGCTCTGAAAGGCCTCCGACAAGCCCGATAGCGCGACCTGAGCGTGGATCAGGACGATGGCCGTCAGGGTCAGCGCGGCGGTGGCGAGGCTTCGAATCAGCATGGATGTGCGAAAGGGTGAGTAGAGCTCATTGTGCCGCGCGAATCGCCATTGCGTCGATCTGGGCTAGCATCGGTGGTTTTGGTTTCAGGGTGAGATCGCTTTTGCAAGCCCGCGCCGAACCGGTCCAGCGCCGGCGATTTCTGACCGGTCTAGGGCTCGGTCTGCTGGGATCGATTCTTTTTTCGGGCAAAGCCATCATCGTCAAACTGGCCTATCGACATGGTGTCGATGCGGTCGTTTTGATCGCGTTGCGCATGTGCGTTGCCCTGCCATTTTTTGTCGCCGTGGCCTGGTGGCAGTCGCGAATCGTTGCGTCGACGAAGCAACCGTCGCGGTGGCTGCCCGGAGATGGTTGGCGAGTCATCGGTCTGGGTTTGACCGGCTATTACGCGGCCAGCTATCTCGATTTTTTGGGTCTGCAATACATTTCAGCCGCGCTTGAGCGGGTCATTCTGTATCTGAACCCCACGATGGTCCTGCTGCTTTCGGTGGCTTTGGGGGGCAAGCGCCCGAGCCCGCGAGAGCTCATTGCTTTGGCTGTGGCCTACGCGGGGGTCCTGGTGGTTTTTGGGCATGACTTGATGACCGTTCCGCTCGCGCGGTCGGATGGTGGGCTGGGCGGTGGGTTGGATGGAGAGTTCAAAGCCGTCATGATCGGGGCGGCCCTCGTGATCAGCAGCGCATTCTCGTATGCGATTTATCTGGTTGCCGGAGGCCAGCTGGTCGCTCGAGTGGGCTCCTTGCGATTAACCGCCTGGGCCAGTATCGTCGCCTCGATTGCCTGCATTGGCCAGGCGCTTTTGATTAGTCCGGAGACACTCTGGACCCAGGCGACTCAGGTTTACTGGCTATCGCTTCTCAATGGGACTGCGTGTACCGTGCTTCCCGTGTTTCTGGTCATGATGGCGATTGAGCGATTAGGCTCGCGGGTCGCTTCTCAAATCGGCATGATCGGGCCGGTATCGACGATTGTGATGGCGGCCCTGATCCTCGATGAGGGGATCGGTGTTGCACAATTGGCAGGAACTGGGGTGGTACTCGTCGCGGTCTGGATGTTGAGCCGATCGCGTTGATTGAGCATAGGAGAACTGAAATGGATTTAGGAATACAGGGCCGCTGGGCTCTGGTCTGCGGTGCCAGCAAAGGCTTGGGCCTCGGCTGTGCTCAGGCGCTGGCAGAAGCTGGTGTCCACATTGTCTTGAACGCCCGCAATGCTGAACCGCTGGCACAGGCTGCCGCGGCTATTCGCGAAGCAACTGGGGTGACGGTCATCGAAGTCGCAGCCGACGTCACGACTCCGGCTGGCCGTGCTCAGGTGCTGGCTGCGCATCCGGATCTCGACATCCTGGTCACCAACGCGGGCGGACCGCCGCCCGGCGATTTCCGGAAATTTGATCGCGATGACTGGATTCGGGCCCTCGATGCCAACATGTTGACGCCGATCGAGCTGATTCGTTCGACGATCGACTCGATGACCGGGCGCGGCTGGGGCCGGATCGTTAACATCACCTCCAGTTCCGTGAAGTCACCAATTGGTGCATTGGGACTTTCGAATGGCGCCCGTTCGGGTCTTACCGGATTCGTGGCCGGCCTCGCGCGGCAGGTTGCCCGCCAAGGTGTCACGATCAACAATTTGCTACCCGGCGCGTTTGATACCGACCGGCTTCGATCTAACATCGAATCAGCGGCCCGTCAGGGCAATACGACTTTCGAAGCCGCACGGGCCCAACGCATTGCTGGGATCCCCGCGGGTCGCCTCGGGCACTCGGAAGAGTTTGGCAAGCTTTGCGCGTTTGTTTGCAGCCAACATGCGAGCTACATGACGGGGCAGAACTTGTTGCTGGACGGGGGCACCTTCCCCGGTACGTTCTAAATTTTAGAAAATGGAGAGAGAGATGGAAAAAAAAGTCGTTCGAGCTGTTCGTCTTGACCAACTGGGTGGCCCAGAGGTCCTGCAACTCGTGAATGTCGAACTTGGCCAACCTGGGCCGGGCGAAGTCCTGGTGCGCCATCATGCGGTTGGCCTCAATTACATCGACGTGTACGGCCGCATCGGTCTTTATGCGTTGAATCTGCCGTCGGGGCTGGGCCTCGAAGCCGCGGGTGTCGTTGAAGCCATTGGCGCTGGCGTCAGCCATGTGGCTGTCGGCGATCGTGTGGCGTATGCGGGCGGGCCGGTGGGTGCTTATTCCGAGGCCAGAATCATGCCCGCCAAGCCGTTGGTCAAACTCCCGGACTCGATTTCGTTTGAGACCGGCGCTGCGATGATGCTTAAGGGCATGACGGTTCAGTATCTTCTGCGCCGCACGTTCCCCGTGCAGGCGGGCCAGACCATTTTGTTTCATGCCGCCGCGGGTGGTGTGGGCCTGATTGCCATGCAGTGGGCCCGCAAGCTCGGCGTAACGGTAATTGGCACTGTCGGTTCGGACGAAAAAGCCGAGTTGGCCAAAGCGCATGGTTGCGACCATGTGATCGTTTATAGCCGAGAGAACTTTGTTGAGCGGACGAAAGAGTTGACCAATGGCCGTGGGGTCGATGTGGTGTACGACTCAATCGGTAAAGATACGTTCGACGGGTCACTCGACTGCCTGGTGAAGTTCGGCACGCTGGTGAGCTTTGGTAACGCATCGGGTCCGGTTCCACCGATGCCACTCACGAAGCTCAAGGGACATCTCTTTTTGACACGCCCGTCGCTGATGCCCTACACCGACACCCGTGAAGAACTCGACTCAACCGCTGGCGAGTTGTTTGAGCGGGTGAGCGCTGGAGATGTCCACATCCGGATCGATCAACGCCTGCCGCTGGCGGAAATTCAGCAGGCCCATATCGATCTCGAATCCCGTCGCACGACAGGCTGCACCGTATTGCTGCCCTGACCGACCGGCGGTTTGCGTCTGTCGGGCGACTGCTCGGCGATCACGCCCTGGAACGTCTGCGGGGCTCTCATGTCGTGGTCGTCGGGCTCGGTGGGGTTGGATCTTGGGCGGCTGAAGCCCTGGCACGCAGTGGCGTCGGTCGCCTGACCTTGATTGATCTCGACCACGTCGCCGAGTCCAATCTCAACCGGCAACTGCACGCGACCGTCTCGACGATAGGTCTCGCCAAGGTCGAAGCCATGCGCGAGCGGATTCGCTCGATTGTCCCCGACTGTGAGGTCCAGATTGTCGATGCGTTTGTCACCCCAGAGTCCGTGACCGAACTCCTACCCGCGGGATCCAATATCGTGATCGATGCCATTGACGCCCCTCGCGCGAAGGCCGCCATGATTCGGTGGGCTGCAGATTCAGCCTGCGCGATCGTGGTTTGCGGGGCTGCTGGCGGACGTAGAGACCCCTTGGCCCTAAGGCGCGTCGATCTCGCGGATGCCCGCGGTGATCGATTGTTGGCGGCTGTCCGGAGTCGACTCCGGCGCGATTATGGGTTCCCGGCACCGGGGCAGCGATTTGGCGTGACCGCCATCTTGGCGGAGCAACACAACGTTCAGGTCAACCCCGTCGACGTTGGTCAGGGAGCGCCTTTGGCCTGCGCCGGATACGGCTCGATTGTGACGGTCACCGCCGCGATGGGGTTCGCCGCCGCGGCCGCCGCGATCGATCAGCTACTTCAGTGATAAGACGTGACAAGCTCGACTTCGGTGCGTGCCCCCAAAAAGACTGCGACGCGCTGATGCAGCCCGGTCGGTTCGATATCGAGGATCGCCCCGTGACCGTCGGTTGCCATTCCGCCCGCCTGTTCGATCAGAAAGCTCATGGGGTTGGCTTCGTACAGCAACCGTAACTTGCCGGGCTTGCCGGGCTCCCGGGCATCACGTGGGTACATGAAAACGCCACCTCGGACCAGAATTCGGTGGACATCGGCCACCATGGACGCCACCCAGCGGGTGTTGAAGTCTTTCCCCCTGGGCCCCGAGGCGCCCGCCAGGAGTTCATCGACATAGCGTTTGACTGGCGCTTCCCAGTGTCGGGCGTTCGACGCATTGATCGCATACTCACGGGTCTCCGAAGGGACCGACATTTGGGCTTCGGTTAGCCACCAGGTGCCGGTCTCGCGCTCGAGGGTAAACGCAGCGACACCGTCGCCGACGCTCAACACAAGCATTGTGGACGGGCCATAGACTGCATAACCGGCCGCAATCTGACGCCGCCCGCATTGGAGAAAATCCTTTTCCGTGGCGGCACGCTGGTCATGTTCCGGCATGCGTAAAACCGAGAAGATTGTCCCGATCGACACATTGACATCGATGTTGCTGGATCCATCCAGGGGATCAAACAGCAACAGGTAATCACCTGTCGGATAGTGATTCGGAATGAAAAATGGATGGTCCATCTCTTCCGAGGCCATCGCCGCCAGGCTGCCGCCCCAGACATTCGCATCGAGAAGCGCATCGTTTGCAATGATGTCGAGCTTCTTTTGGTGCTCACCTTGCACGTTATCGGATCCGGCTTCGCCCAGCACATCGCTCAAGGCCCCCCGTCCGACCGCCTGGCTGATTTGGGCACAGGTTTGCGCCACGGTTTCAAGGAGCTGCTGCAGGGCGGTTGGCACCAGCCCCTTGCTGCGATGGACTTCAACCAGATGGCGGGTGAGTGAAATTCGATTCATGCCGGGGTCTCCTGTGCGGCTTCAGCGAGCGCCTTGCGGACGATCTCGAGGACGTCGGGCGATTCTGCGCGGTTTAGAACGGATTGCAACGCGACTTGCATGCGTTGCTGCAGGTCTGGCGTGAATTTGCGCCAACGATCGAGCGCACGTGCGAGTCGGGCCGCGATCTGAGGGTTGATGGAATCAAGGGCCAGAACCTGCTCGATCCAGAATTGATAGCCCGCACCATCGGCTCGGTGAAACTCCGCCAGATTGCCGTGGCAGAAGCTCCCGATCAATGCGCGCACTCGGTTGGGATTGCGAGCGGAATAGGCGGGATGCTGGATCAGTGTCCGCACCCGCTCGAGGACGGCAATGTCGCCGGTCTGATGATGCAACATGGCCTGATGGGCAAACCATTTGTCCATCGCCAGTGGCTCGTCCGACAGCAACTGCTCGAAGGACTCGATTGCCGGTTCGCGGGCTGCCGCCGGTGCTCCCCCGAGTGCATGTAATGCACCCAGGCGGTCGGTCATGTTGTCGGCGTGCAAGAGCTGGTCGCTCGCCTGCGCCATCGCCAGGCACTCTCCAGCCAGAATCCGCATCCGTAGCGCCAGGTTGCGTAATGCGCGGCGGCTCGCAGCAACCGGGTCGGGTTGATAGGCCCCAACGGGCGCTGTAGCCTGCCAAGCCCGGTCCCATTCGGCGCTGGCGTGTTGAGCGAGGTGCCGCTCGACTGCGTCTCGCGCGTCGCGCAGGGTGACGGGGTTAACCATCCCGATTTGTTCGGCAACATAGCCCTCCGAGGGGAGCGAAAGCATCTGCGCCTTGAAGTCCGCGGCGAGATTGGTGTCGCTCAGGATGCCCCTCAGGACATTGACCAGGGCGTCGAGGGGGTTAGTCTCGCTGACCCGACTGAACCCCTGGGCGCCATCCAGAAGGCTGATAATCGCGGTAACAGCC
>CAIPGD010000094.1 GCA_903864485.1 uncultured bacterium
ACTCCGTTGATGGAGGCGGGTGAAACGATCGATCCGTCGGTCTCGGTTCCGACAGTCAGCGGTGCCAGGACGGCTGCAGTGGCCGCGGCGCTTCCCGAGCTTGAACCACTGGTGTTGCGGTCGAGCGCATGCGGGTTGCGGGTCAAACCCCCACGGGCACTCCAGCCACTCGTCGACCGGTTTGAACGGATATTGGCCCATTCACTCAGGTTGGTCTTGCCCAGCATGATTGCACCCGCATTGCGTAGCCGAGTCACCAGATGGGCGTCGCGGGGTGCTCTGGCCCCGATCATGGCCAAGGATCCGGCAGTTGTCTGCATCGAATCCGCAGTCGCGATATTGTCCTTAACCAGGACCGGTATCCCATGTAGCGGGCTACGGATTTTTCCGGCCTGGCGTTCACGGTCGAGATCCTCGGCGATCGCCATCGCGTCTGGGTTCAGTTCGATCACCGAACGCAATCGTGGCCCGCTTCGGTCGATTAAATCAATGCGGGACATGCAGGCCTGGGTAAGCGCCACCGCTGTCAGGCTGCCTCGCTCGAGTTGACTCTGCAACGCGCTGACATCAAACGCCGGCAGGTTGCTTCCCTGTGGATCGAGTCCTTCGGCATGTGTGGCTTTGACGAGACCGGCGGCAACTCCGCCCGGGGCGAGGGATCTGAGACTGGGCATGGCTGCCAAGCTTCCTAGAAAGGTGCGACGTGACATGAATGGCAAAATAAGGGCTTATGAAAATCCAGCAGCTACGCTACGTTCGCGAAGCGGTTCGTCGCGACTTTAACCTGACGGCGGTGGCGCAGGCGCTCCACACGTCGCAGCCCGGCGTAAGCCGCCAGATCCGGGATCTCGAGGAAGAACTCGGGATTGAGGTCTTTGTGCGGGCCGGCAAACGATTGACGGGTTTGACTGGACCGGGCCAGACGATCGTACCCATGATCGAGCGTTTGCTGCTGGAGGCCGAAAATTTGCGTCGGGCAGGCGATGAGTTCGCTGCTCAGGGGCAGGGCATTCTGACCATCGCGGCTACCCATTCGCAGGCGCGGTACGCCCTGCCAACTGCAGTCCGGGATTTCAGTACCGTTCATCCTCAGGTCGTCTTACGGATGCATCAAGGGTCGCCGCCGCAGATTGCCCAGATGCTGATCAGCGGTGACGCAGATCTAGGCATCGCAACCGAAGCCCTCGCCAGTCATCCGGAACTCGTGACGATGCCGTGTTATCACTGGACCCATTCGGTGATTGTTCGGGCCGATCATCCCCTGAGCGCGGCCGCAGATCAGGGGGTTTTACTGACGCTCGACGAGCTCGTCCAATTCCCAATCATGACCTATGAGACTGGTTACACCGGGCGGCGCCATATCGATGAGGCCTTTGATGCGCAGCAGTTGAACGCCAATATTGTGTTGGAGGCGATGGATGCAGATGTGATCAAGACCTATGTCGAACTCGGGATGGGTGTTGGGATTATCGCGGGCATTGCGTTTGACCCTGAGCGCGATCTTAAGCTTCGCGCAATTGATGCACGTCACCTCTTTGGTATCAACCTTACCCGCCTCGCGATCCGCCGCGGTAATTTTCTACGCGCCTATGTTTACGATTTTATTGAGACCTTCGCACCATCGCTCACGCGGCCAGTGGTTGACGAAGCCCTTGCGCTTAGTGTCTGACGTGATTGCGGAGTTTGTGGGATGACAATTTTCGGTACACCGCTTTCGCTCTCTGCCACCCGGGTCATGCTCCTCGGCGCCGGAGAACTCGGTAAGGAGGTGCTGATTGCGCTGCAGAAACTCGGGGTCGAAACAATCGCAGTGGATCGTTATGACAACGCGCCGGGCCATCAGGTCGCTCATCGGGCCCATACGATTCCGATGAATGATCCGGTACAACTGCGGGCCTTGATCGAATCAGAGTGCCCAATGCTGGTCGTACCCGAAATTGAAGCGATCGCGACCGCAGAACTGCAGGTCCTTGAGGCTGAAGGTAAGGTTAGGGTGGTGCCAACGGCCCGCGCTGCCCGTTTGACGATGGACCGGGAAGGCATTCGACGACTTGCCGCGGAGACGCTCGGTCTACCTACGAGCCCTTATCAGTTCTGCGATTCGCTGGACCAACTTCGAGAGGCGATCGAGGGGGGTAGGGAGGGTGGCGATATTAGCGATGTAGGCGGAATCGGCTATCCCTGTGTCCTTAAACCTGTGATGAGTAGTTCGGGTAAGGGGCAAAGTCGAATTAATGGGCCCGACGAGATCGAGGCTGCATGGAGTCATGCGATGCATGGCGGTCGGGTCGCGGGTGGTCGTATGATTGTTGAGGGATTTATCGATTTCGAGTACGAAATTACGCTCCTCACAGTCCGCGCTCGTGGGGCCGATGGGCTGATCGAAACGCACTTTTGCGAGCCAATCGGCCACTTGCAGGTCGGCGGTGATTACGTCGAAAGCTGGCAGCCGCAAGCGATGCCGCCGGTCGCGCTCGCTCGCGCGCAGCAGATTGCCCGTGCGGTCACCGATGACTTGGGTCGAGGGTTGAATGGTGAGCCCGCTGGGCTTGGACTGTTCGGTGTTGAACTCTTCGTGCGTGGCGAAGAGGTCTGGTTTAGCGAGGTCAGTCCGCGTCCGCACGATACGGGGTTGGTCACGCTGACGACCCAGTGGCAGAGCGAGTTTGAATTGCATGCGCGGGCAATTTTGGGTCTTCCAGTCGATACTCAACTGCGCAATGCCGGTGCGAGTGCTGTGATTTACGGCGGGGTCGATGCCACCGCAATCGAATTTGCCGGCATCGAGCGGGCGCTATCGGTGCCTGGGTCCGATCTGCGTTTATTTGGTAAGCCAGAAAGCTTCGTGAAGCGGCGCATGGGCGTGGCACTGGCCCATGGTGCGGACATAGAGACCGCTCGCAGTCGCGCTAAACAGTCGGCCTCATTGGTCAAGCCGCGGTTGGCCACCGAGCGCGACGCCCTCGCGGCGGGGGTCGACACCACCAACATAGACTGATCGTTTTGGGTTGGCTGGGGTCGATGGTTCCGAGGCGTTTGGTAAACGCACGATCGTCGCCACGCCACTTGACTGGGCCGCGGTCGATACGGTGTGTCCTAGAGCGCGTAGGCCGCTGAC
>CAIPGD010000095.1 GCA_903864485.1 uncultured bacterium
CGGGTACTCCGTGATGTCAGCGCAATTGAGCCTTCTGCGACCTTTCTCGGACGAAAGATGCGCCTGCCGCTTTTGCTGGCGCCCGTTGGCAGTCTCGAGCTCTGCACACCCGAGGCAGGCGCGGCAGCGGCTCGAGCCGCCGAGCAGTTTGGGGTTGGCCACATGTTGAGCTCTGTTTGCGAGCCCGGAATGGCGGCACTGGCTAAACAGGTGCCCAATGCGCTCCGAATTTTTCAGCTCTACGTGTATGGAGACACCGACTGGGTCGACCGGCACATCGAACAAGCGATTGAACTGGGCAACAAGGCTTTCTGTTTCACGGTCGACATGGCGCTCTACAGCCGCCGCGAACGCGACATTGCCAAGCGCAATATCCGCAGGGCCGTGGTGCCTGGGCGTGAATTTCTCGCCCAACTCAGCTGGAAGGACATCGAAAGAGTACGAAAGAAATACGATATCCCCTTCATTATTAAAGGAATAGGGACGGCGGATGACGCACTGATTGCGGTCGATCACGGGGTCGACATCATTTACATTTCCAATCATGGCGGCCGGCAACTCGACCATGATCTGGGTTCCATGGACGTCCTCCCCGAAATCGTCGCAGCCGTCAAACAACGCGCCAAAATCATCGTAGACGGCGGATTTAATCGGGGCACGGACATCGTCAAGGCCATCGCGCTTGGCGCCGACCTCGTCGCTTTGGGCCGGATGCAGTGCATGGGCCTCGCGGCAGACGGTACCGCGGGATTGGTGCGGGTTCTCGAACTCCTCGAGACTGAGGTCAGGATCTGTCTGGGCCTTCTTGGTGTGAATACTCTGACCGAACTCAACCCCTCCTACGTCCGACGCGCCTATCCCGCCAACCCGGCAAGCGCCCTAAGCGCCTTTCCGTTGCTCAATGTTGAAACAATCGACTACCCGGGAGCCTGAAATGTATTCACGTAGTTTCTCCGTTTTACTTCGCAATTTATTGAAAAGTATCGCAATTTTTATATTAGGTTCCGCTCCACTATTCGCTCAAAGCAATTATCCGAACCGGCCGGTCAAGTTGATCGTTCCGTTTCCCGCTGGGCAGGCAACCGACATTGCTGCACGAATGCTCGGCGAGGGACTCGCAAAAATCTGGGGGCAGCAAGTGGTGGTTGAGAACAAAACTGGGGTACCCGGGATGCTGGCTGGACGAGATGCCCCTCCGGACGGATATACCCTGACGATGGGCTCGAGTGGCACGCTCGCCGTCAACCCGGGCGTGTACAACAAACTCCCGTATGAGGGTGCAAAAGATTATGTCCTCATCAATGGTGCAAACATTGCCCCGATGATCATCGTGGCGAGCCCGAGCGCCCCGTTTACAACGCTAAAAGAGCTCATCGAAGCAGCCCGAAAAGAACCCGGCAAATACACCATTGGATTTGGTGGGGTTAACAATACCCAGCACCTGACGGGCGAGTACTTCAAGTCGCGCGCCGGGATCGACCTCGTTGGCGTTAATTACAAAGGCAGCGCCGCCGCTGTGACCGATCTGCTGGGCGGCCAGATACACCTTCTGGTCGACAGCCTTGCTTCCACCCTGCCCCACATTAAAGCCGGCAAAATTAGGCCGCTCGCCATCACGACGCTACAGCGGGTGCCCCAGTTGCCCGATCTACCGACCGCTGCCGAGTTGGGTTTTCCTGGCTTTGAGGGTGTTGGCTGGGCTGGTCTGATCGCCCCAAAGGGGACACCGGCCGACATTGTTGAGAAAATCAGCACCGATGCCCGCAAAGTGTTGAACGAACCCCAGATGCGGGAGCGTCTGATCGAACGCGGCATGGTCGTTGACCCCCGCAACGCCCGCGAATGGGGTGAGTTCGTGAATGCCGAAGTCGTCAAATGGGCTGAGGTCGCTAAGCGAGCCAACGTCAAAGCGGTTGACTGACGTGCGGCCGCCCCGCTAATAACTACTTGATCTTGAACGCCGCCTTATAGGCGTCAAATAAGACCCGCAGTTCACCCACGGGATCCTTGCTGCTGTCGATCCGCAAATCAATATTGCGGGCATAACTGTTGGTCGTCGTTGCTTCGTTAAGCACCACGATCGCCGCAGAGATTTTCCCGCGGCGATCTCCACCGGCCTTCTGCCCGGCTTCTAGTGCCGTCATGATGCGGTCGGCGAGTGTGCCTGGCGTATTCTCGAACGCGGTAACCATGGCCTCAAGGGTCTCGCGGCCAACCAGAATGTTGCCAGCGACAACGGCATCTTTGCCGATGATGTGCCCCTTGAAGTCGTCAGATTTCGAGCCCGTGAAAGCGGCCTGGGTGCCCTTAGAGGACATCACCGACAGTTGACGCTCCTCGCGTTTTTCGTCGGCCAAGAGCGCAGCATCGAGGGCCTCCGCCGCAGTAGCCCCTTGCCGCAGGCGCTCGATCGCATCCCTGGCAAGCACCGTGTTGGTATTGGCCTGGCTAGCAACTGCACCGAGTCCAAATTCCACGAGCAGGACGCGATTTCCAACCGAAAGCCTTGCCGTCGAAACCGCACCGCCGACAGCACCCGTAGCCGGATCCCGGGCGACAATCGAAAAGGTGTTGTCCCATTGGTCACGGTCCGCGTCCAGGTCCGGGTCTGGGCCATTGGCCGCGTGCACTGAAAGAGCCAAGGGAAAAATGAGTGCACAGGGCAGATTGCGCAGCAGGTGACTGAGTTTCATAAATTGACGATGATTACTTCTTGAGGGCCGAGGCCAGATTCTCACGCTGAATCCGCCATGCGGGCAAGGCGGCCAACGCGAGACCAATCGAGAAAATCGCTAGGGATACCTGCAACTCCGATGCACCCAGGCTCGGCTCCAGGGCGATACCTGTGCTGCGGGCCAGCCAGGCGCTGATGCCGAACGACAGACCATAACCGCACATCAATCCAGCGATCACACCGACCCCGACCAAGGATGCGGTGAAACCCCACGCAACCGCGAACAGATACCGGCGCGGCGCACCCAGCGCACGTAGCGTGGTGAACTGAGGGACCAGCAACCGAAACAAGATGAAGACACTGGCGACGATTGCCAGTAACACCAGCGCCTGGGTCACCACCGCCAGCAAGCTCATCAATTGGCGCACGTCCCCCAGGATGTCGTAGAGCAGCAGCAACGCCTCGGCTGGGAAAAAAGCCATGGACTCGGCCCCCGTATAAGCGGCGCGCAACTGATAGGCCATGGCAAGCTTGTCGGTATGCACGACCGCGGCCGGAACACCCGGCGTGAACGGTGGATCGAACGGTGGACCCACCTGAGCCGAATCCGGTGCATGGCCGTTTGGCTGCCCGTGCAGCGACCAAACGAGCTCGACCGGCACCAACACAGCAAGGTCCCAGGGCGAACCGGTCGGCCTCATTCGGCCGACCACCGTGACCTCAAGGTCATGCGAATCCAGGCCTTGCCCGCTGGCCGCGCCTGCGTCGCGAACACCATGTGCCGGCCTAAACTGATCGCCGACCTGAAGCGGCGAGGTCGCTCCGACTACTGCCTCGTCCCGAGTGGCGAACATTCGCCCCTGAGCGAGCCCGCGCGACAGGTGCTCGACCAGTTTAGAGACGACCCCAACGACGGGCGCTCCGCGATCACTGTCACCGAACGCCAGCGGCGACACGAATCTGGCACGCGGCTCGTTAAGCAGTTTGCCGGTCAGATCGGCACTGAGCAGCTGGCTGGCGCCAGTCCGCAAAAAAACAGCGGTAAACAGCGCATCAGTGCGGCTTCCCGGTGGCGCCACAATCAGCGTGAAGCGGTCGGCTGCACGCGCGCTGCCGGCGCGTAACGCCCTCTCCTGCGACAGGATTGCAACCGCCAATGCAACACCGGCAGCCACCAATAAAACAAACGCCAAAGCGCTAAAACGATATCGCAGCAGCGCAGCGCGGATCAGGGGCCAGGGGTTCATCTCGAAACAACCGATCCGGATTGAATACGTCCCGCCTTTAGGGTGACAACGCGGTCCGCAAGCGCCACCACTTTGTCGTCATGGCTGACAATCGCAACCACCTTGCCCTCTTTCGCAAGCACCTTCAGCGACATCGCAATGCGCTGACCATTCTCGGCATCAAGACTGGCCGTCGGCTCGTCGGCCAGTATCAGCGGCGGATCCAGTAAAAGGGCCCGGGCGAGTGCGACCCGTTGCTGCTCGCCGCGTGACAGGCGCGCGACCGATCCGCGGCGCCTCGGCACCATTAATTGTTCAAGAAGTTGTTGAGCCCGCGCCAGCAACCCTTTGGGCAATCGGGCGCTTTGGAATTGAGCTGGTAACAGAACGTTGCCCAGCGCATCGAGTTCATCGATCAAGCGAAAATCCTGGAACACCATCCCGCAATGCTTGAGTCGCCAGGCATCGCGTTGCGACTCTGGCAAGGCATTGACAACGGTCGCACCGAAGGTGATCTGGCCCAGTTGTGGCAGAACGATGCCAGCCAGTGCTTGCAACAAGCTGGACTTTCCCGAACCCGACGGGCCAACGATGACCGTGAGTTCGCCCGCCGCGAACTGCGCGCTCACATCGTCCAGAGCGTGTATTGAGCTTGCGCCAGAATCGGAAAAGCTCAGCCGCAGCGCATGAGCTGCGAGCGTCATAACGCCTGAAACGTGGCGTCAACGAGGCGTACGCGGCTAACGAACCCGGTTGCCGCATCGGTTTGAGGCCCGATCTCGAGCCTGCCTTCGACCTGGATCAGCTTGCCCGGCCGTATTGCTTCCTGGCGTTTCTTCATACGAACAAAAACGATTGTGTCGATCCACTCGTCCTCGGAGGCACAAAAGGGACAGGTTTCGACCGGCGAATTCGACAGCACAAAAAAATCCGACTCTACTTTGAGGTGTGGAGCCATGAAACCCTGCATGCTGATCGACTTACCAGCCAACTTCTTTGCGGTCTCGGAATAGCTCTTGTCATCCCGATAAAGCTCGAACATGCGGATTCGCGGAAGTTCCGCCGCCAGGGACGGCTTCAAACCCAGCGGCCCCAGTGACAAAACGGGGATCGCCGCGACTGCAGCAACGAGGCGACGACGGATACTTTGCATTGCTTACTGCATGCCGGTCGCAGTCAGAACGATACTGAGACTCGTCGTCATTGCTTTGACCATGGGCTCCTTCTCGACGTCAACCCACTCGTCCAGCGAATGCGAGCGGCCGCTCTTGTCCGGCGCCATTCGACCGATGGTGAGCGCGGGAATACCGAGATTCATGGGTAGGTTCGAGTCGGTCGAGCTCCAACCATAGGTCACCTGGTATCCGCCCGCCTCAATCGCTGCTTTGGTGATTTGAACAAGCTCAGTTTTAGGGTCAGTGCTCCCAGCTGGGCGGTCTCCGATCAGCCGGGCTTCGACCTTGATTCGGCCTTCCTTGGTGGAGCGCGCAAAGTTCTCGCCTTCGCCCGCATCCTGCATGATCTTCAGCATGCGGTCTTCGACTCGCTTGAGTTCGACGGGCGCTTCCGAACGCATATCGATTTCCATCCAGGCATCGACTGGGATCGAATTCACCGACGTGCCTCCGCCAACCAGACCGATGCTATAGGTCGTTTTAGGCGAAGTGGGCACCTGGATCCGCGAGAACTCCGAAGCTGCCTGCCCCATCGCGAACATCGGGTTGACCAGACCAAATGCGCCAAAACTGTGTCCGCCAGGGCCAGTGAAGGTCACCCGATAGCGCTTGGAACCAACCCCACCATTGGTGATCACCGATACGCTCCCGGATTCGATGGAAAAGAACGATTTGATCTTGTCCTTGTAAGGACCCTTGGTGAAGAGGTGCCGCACACCGCGCAGATCACCGGGGCCTTCTTCGCCGACCGTGGCAACGAACAAAATGTCGTCACGTGTCTTGACATTGGCGGCTTCCATTGCACGCACGAAACCCAGCAGGACCGCGAGGCTCAGCGTGTCATCGCCCACACCAGGTGCGTATAGCTTATTGCCCTGGCGCTTGACCTGGACGTCCGTTCCCGGTGGAAAAACGGTGTCAAGGTGAGCGGAAACAACCACTACTTTGCCGTCGCCGAGAGTACCTCTGCGAAGCGCCAGCACGTTTCCTTCGTCGTCAATTTTTACGTCCGCTAGCCCTGCCGCCCGGATCATCTTCTCGAACTCCTTGGCTCGAACTTCTTCCTTAAACGGCGGTGCCGGGATTTCGGTCAGCTTGATGCCTTCGTCAACAATGCGGCCGTGCTCCTTGTCGAGGACGGCAGCGGCAGCCTTGAATGCTGGACTCGCGAGAATGCGCGCGACCTCGGCAGTCGGATTGACTTGGGCAAAGGCGTTTGAACAGCCAAGTGCAATGGCTAGATTGAGGCAGACAAATGAACGAAAGGTAGAGGTGGTCAGCATGGGATGGGGATCTTAGAACTGGGGCTTACAAGAGAAGTGAGGGCCCACATTGTGTCCCAACCAAGCGGCAAAACGGCACCGCCGGATTCCGATCCTGGTCGTAGTCGAAGGGAAAGCCGCCACAGGCGCCAACTTCATCGCGATGTCCGTCTTGTGACGGCCCTCGGTCCCGCGTGGTTCCTCCGGCAGATTCTGAGGCAAACTTCTTATTCAAACTCAAAATTCAGGTCAATTTAACCCCCAGCAGTGAGCAAGTTAATGCCTAAGTTCAGCCTAAAAATCAGCGTAGGTCGAAACCAGGGAACGTCCCGCTGGTCGACTTTTGGAGAATCTTTACGTCGCACGTTTCCAACCATCATCGGTTTGGTTGCCTGCGTCGTCTTGCTCGGTAACAGTTCATCGGCAGGCGCACAGACACCCTGGCCCGCTGGGAAGCCGATTCGCTGGATCGTTGGTTTTGCCCCGGGGGGCGGCACGGATATTGTTGCCCGAGCGCTTGCGCCCGAGGTCGGAAGGATTTTGGGGACGAGTGTTGTGGTCGAAAATCGAGCCGGGGCTTCTGGCACGATAGCGGCTGATTTGGTGGCCAAGTCTGCTGCAGACGGGTTCACTTTTCTGGTCGGACATTCCAACTCCAATGCGATCGCGCCCTTTGTTCTTTCCAAAGTCCCGTACGATGCGGCTCGCGATTTTAGTCCGGTCACCTACATCGGATACGTACCAAATGTGCTCGTGGTTCATCCGCAGGTGCCTGCACGCAGCGTCGAAGAATTAATCGCCCTAGCTCGACGCCAGCCCAATTTTTATACGTATGCGTCTTCGGGCGTGGGCAGCACCCAGCACCTCGCAGGCGCGTTGTTTAACCGGATCACCGGTACGCAGATGACGCACGTCCCCTACAAAGGCAGTGGACAGGCCATCACCGACCTGCTGGGTGGCCAGGTCAATCTCAATTTTGATACGATGCCGCCGATCCTTGAGCACGTACGCAATGGAAAGTTGGTCGCCCTGGCAGTATCGACACCGCAACGGCTAGCTCAGTTACCCGGCGTTCCGACCTTTATCGAAAAAGGTATTGTTGGTTTTGACGTTACCAACTGGTACGCGATCATGGGGCCAAAAGCTTTGCCTCGTGAGATCGTCGCACAGATGGATGCCGCGCTCCAAAAGGTCATGCACGACCCCTCAATCCGACCAAAACTGGAGTCACAAGGCGTTCAATTCGGCGGTGCACGCACGCCAGACGAGTTCGACGCGTTCATCAAGGCAGAGTTAGCGAAATACGCACGAATGGTCAAAGAACTGGACGTGCGAGCCGACTAGTAAGGCAGTGGGAAAGCGTTTTCAAGATCAGGGTCGGGCATTCCACCATTGACACCAACGCCCCCGCACGGCCAAGGTTTCTAGCGGCGGGCCGTTAAGTTCGCTTTCAGCACGGTGTTGCGCATCGATACAAATGACAAATGGAGACCCAGATGAAACAGAAAAGCAAAGAAGAATACGTACAGATCGACGCGGTCGAATGGCAGGCTTTCCCCACCGCATTCTCTGCGGGAGGAATCCAATGGAAACTCCTGCATGTTTCGCCGGAGAATAGCTCCTGGACCGCGATCTTTGACTGCCCTGCCGGTTCATCCTTCGCCCCGCATATCCACGCGGGGCCAGGAGAATACTTTCTGACCAAAGGAAAAATGGACGTGCGTGGTGGCAAAGCCGAGGGCGGCGATACCGCAATCGCTCCGGGCTATGGTTATGAATCGTCGGGGGCCCGTCACGACAAGACCCAGTTTCCGATCCACAGCGAGTTCTACATGACCTTCCTGGGGCCGCTAACCTTTATCCATCCCGACGGCAGCCCGATTGCGGTCATTGGCTGGGAAGAAGCGCAGGGGGCCTGGGCCGCTTAGACGCGTTGTAACGACCCGCTGCGATCGACCCGCTATCCTTGCGGCTACTCCAGCCTGCCAGTAGGTCGACCTTTGAAACTCAATTCTGATTTATCGCAGCGTGTCGTGGTTCACGTTCCCAGCGTGGACTGGGTCGACTCCCCTGCCGGTGGCGTTCAACGCCGGATGATCGAGCGTGATGGCGGCGAAGTGGCCCGCGCCACCTCGGTGGTGCGATATAGACCAGGCTCTTCGTTTGAGCGCCACACGCACGACCTCGGGGAAGAAATCCTGGTCTTGGACGGCGTGTTTACGGACGAAACCGGCAGCTTTGGTCCTGGGACCTATCTCAAAAACCCGCCCGGCACCTCACATGCTCCGAGCTCCGAATCTGGTTGCACCTTGTTCGTCAAACTACGCCACTTGCACCCCTCTGACCAGGAGCACCGTGCGATTGACACAACCCAAGCACACTGGCTTCAGGGACTCGTGCCCGGACTCACGGTTCTGCCTCTCTCAGAATTCGAGTCTGAGCACACCGCTATGGTCCGGTGGGCTCCGGGGACGCAGTTCAATCCACACCGCCACTTCGGCGGCGAAGAAATCTATGTGGTTGAAGGAATCTTTGAAGATGAGTTCGGACGTTACCCCGCTGGCACCTGGATTCGCAGCCCTCACTTGAGCGTCCACAAGCCCTTCAGCATCGAGGGCTGCACCATCTTTGTGAAGACGGGTCACTTGCACATTAGGTAATGCCTCAGGCAGTCCGGTCGCCCAGAGCAAGCTTCAAGTAGTCGAGCAAGACTTGGTTGCGCGTAAATTTCATGCGCTCGGGCGTCGACAGCGCGACCACCTGGGTGCCAAACTTTGTCTTGGCGGTCCAACCAGAGAGGACCTTCACCAACCTGCCATTTCGGATCGCGTCTTCACATAAGTAATCGGGCAGGAGGGCGACTCCCAGCCCCGCCACGGCTGATTCATAGACCGCCTCGGGGTTGTCCACTCGATAACGACCGTTCACTTTAACGGTCACATTTTCTGTTGGGTGGTCAGGCTTCGCGCCCTCACTGATCAGGGTCCAAGTGTCGTCACTGCTGTCTCGTCGGTAGTAAAGGCACGAATGGTTCGCCAATTCCCTTGGCGCGGCTGGCACGCCGTGTATAGACAGATACAGTGGGGATGCGGTCAGAAACCACTCGACCGTGGTCATCGGGGTACTCCTCAACTCGGGGCCAGCAGCGCTTGACCAACGAAAGGCAATGTCAATGCGCTCGGCCGCAATGTCCATCACCCGGTCAGCGAGCCTGAGTTCAATCTCAAGCGCCGCATGGAGCCGCAAGAATTCTGGCAACTGCTTGGCCAATACGCGCTGCCCCCACGAAACCGGTGCAGTTAGCCGTAATGTTCCGGTCAATTCAGTCTTTAGAACACGCACGCGCTCGAGGCCACCCGAGATTTCATTCACGGCCCGTTGAGCAAACTCCAGATAGGCCTCACCGGCAGGGGTTAGTGCAATTTTGCGAGTGCTGCGACTGAACAAGGTCGCGCCCAGCCGCTCTTCGAGTTGGGCGATGCGCTTACTCACCAAACTTTTGCTGACATCGAGCGCCACAGCAGCCTGGCTCACGCTGCTGCTATGGGCCACCTTCAGGAAGGCACTGAGCATGTCAGTTGAGATCGGCCTTTGCTGCCGTTCAGAAGGAGTCATTGTTCGCGATTCGAAGACAATTCGTTCTCAGTAAAGCAGTTGTCTCTGGATCGGTCAATTCCTACACTGGGATTGCAACGATTCATCAATGAAAACAAGAGGAGACAACATGAAGATTCACGCCGACCCCATCACGGTCAATTGCAGAAAGGTTCTTGCCGGCCTTCAATTCATCGGCGCGCCTTATGAGTTGGAGTACGTCGACTACTTTAAGGGCGCTCAAAAAGAAGACCCTTTCCTGAGCCTAAACCCAAACGCGTCGTTGCCAGCCATGGTCGACGATGACTTTGTACTGTGGGAATCGAATGCCATCCTGCAATATGCTGCTGACAAACTCGGTAACGAGGCAGCGTATCCGAAAGACCTAAAGACCCGCGCCGACATTAACCGCTGGCTGTTGTGGGAGTCCTCCAGCTGGTTTCCAAGCTGCTACGTTTTCCTGGTCGAAAACTGTGTCAAGCCGTTGCTGGGTGGCGCCGCCGACCCAGCAGTGCTGACGGCCCAGGAAGCCCAGTTCCACAAGCTCGCGGGCATTCTGGATAAGCGTCTTGGCAGCACTGAGTGGATCAGCGGCTCGCACGCCACGATCGCCGACGTGGTGTTGGCCGCGCCGATGCACCTGCACGGATGGCAGCAACTGCCGCTGAACGGACACCGCAACCTAAAGCGCTGGTTACATGAGCGCGTTGAAAATCTGCCCTGCTGGCAGAACACGGCGGTCTATGAAGGTTTTACCACCCAAAAACCCCAATAACGATTGATCGGACCGACATGACGCCTTCGCCCCCCGTTCGTGCCACCCTGAACTATTCAGTGGATAACGGCATCCCACCTGACTATTACTTCTACGAGCCAGACCCGAGTGTCAAACTCAATCCGCCTGGAACCGACTCGCAAGAGGTTGATATCCATGACGCCTGGCCACAGCGTCACACGATCAGCCTTGACCGAGAGGGTTTCGAGCTCCACGAGTTCGATCCTTCCTTTCACGATTTTGATGACGATACAAAGGTCAAGCAGGAGTTCTACGAACAGGTTCGAGCATTTGTGAAGGCCCACACGGGTGCGAAGCGCGTCGAAATTTTTGATCACACAATTCGCAAACGGCTCCCGGCCGATTTGAAACAACAAACTGAGGTGCAGCGCCCGGCCGTCCTGCTGGTGCACAGTGATTACACGATCAAGAGCGGCCCTCAACGGGTCCACGACCTGTTGCCCCACGACGCCACGGCCCTGCTCCAGGGTCGTGTCGCCTTTTATAACGTCTGGAAGCCACTCTATAGCCGCGTCGAAGAACTGCCGCTGGCCATGTGCGATGCCAGCACCCACGAACCCAACGACATGCTGCGCATGGATCTCAAATACCGTGAACGCACTGGCGAGATTTATGTGATGCGTTACTCGCCCAAGCACCGCTGGATGTACTTCCCCCTGATGGAGGCCAACCAGGCAATCATTCTCAAGACGTACGACTCTTCCGAGGACGGACGTTGCCGATTCATGGGGCATTCAGCGTTCGAACATCCGGACACCCCGGCGAACGCCAAGAAGCGAGAGAGCATCGAAGTGCGCACCATGGCATTCTTCTAAAAAGCCGACGGCCCAGTGCGCTCATTAGCCTTACTTTGGTCGATGAAGTGCGCAGAGCTTATTGCCGTCTGGATCGCGCACGTAGGCTAAATGCATGGCCCCCAGCTTGCCCTCGCGAAGTCCCGGCGGATCTTCAATCGA
>CAIPGD010000096.1 GCA_903864485.1 uncultured bacterium
GCCCCAGCCGAACCCCCAGCGCACCGCCAGGTCGAGCTCGCGAGCACTCGCGGCGATATCGCCCAAATGAATCGCGGCATAGTGGAAGCTGTCGCGCATGACCGACCACAGGAATCGCGCCTGCGGATTGGTCGATTCGCGCAGTAACTGCAAGCGCTCAGACCACGATTTCTTCTTCAGAATGCGGGCGACCGTCTCGTCGGCTTTGGCCCCTGCAGGCACGTAGGCCGTCGCCCATTCGGATCGGTCAATCGGCGTCCCACGCGCGCTCGCCGCGGCGGCCACCGCAACGGCCTTTTCGGAATCGATCCGCAGAATGGCTTTGCCCTCCCGACGATAAAAGCCCGCGTCACTCTTCTGACCAAGCGCCCCCGCAGCAAGCAGCGCTTGCAACAAGGCGGGCTGCGCATAGAGCGCATGAAAAGGATCGTTGGGGAGTTGATCATCCATCGTCCGGATGACGTGACTGAGGGTGTCCAGACCGACCACGTCGGCGGTCCGATAGGTGCCACTCTTGGCACGCCCTAGGCGCGCCCCGGTCAAGTCATCGACCACGTCCATGGTGAGCCCGTGCCGCTCGGCCTCGATCATCACCGCGACCATGCCAAAGACACCGATCCGGTTGGCAATGAAGTTTGGCGTGTCCTTGGTGCGAACCACCCCCTTGCCCAGGGTGGACGTGAGAAAGCCCTCGAGACGATCGAGCACATCGGCACGCGTCTGCGCGATCGGGATCAACTCGGCCAGATGCATGTAGCGCGGCGGATTAAAGAAATGCACCCCGCAAAAGCGGGCTTTCAAGTCCTCTGGTAGCGCCTCGGCCAACGAGCCAATCGACAACCCCGAAGTGTTCGACGCCAGCACCGCGTGCGGCGCGACCATTGGTGCAATGCGTCGATACAGGTCGTGCTTCCAGTCCAGACGTTCAGCGATCGCCTCAATGATCAGATCACATTCGCCGAGCAGGGCGAGGTCGTGCTCATAGTCGGCGGGTTGGATCGCGTCGGCTAATTCAGCCAACCCTAGTGGCGCTGGGCTGAGTTTGCGCAAACCGGCGATCGCGCGCTCGGCAATGGCGCGACTCGAGGGCGGAGGGGTTTGGTTCGACGATTGGGTCCCAGGTTGAGTCGGCAAATCAAACAGCACTGTGTCGACGCCGGCGTTGGTCAGGTGGGCGGCAATCTGTGCACCCATGACGCCGGAGCCGAGCACCGCAACGCGGCGCACGAGGAATCGTTGATCGATGGCATTCATTCAAAAATTTCCATTGTTGAGCGATCAGCGCAGGGTCTCATTCAGAACAAATCCGCTTCGAGTGTCATCAGGCAGGCCGCGCCAGCGCGCGCGCTGACCAACAAACCAGCGGTTTCGGGCAACAGTCGGGCGAAATAGAATCGTGCGGTCGCAAGCTTCGCACGATAAAAGGCCTCACCGTCGGGCTTTGAGCCCCCGTGATCGAGTGCGATCAAGGCCATCCGCGCCCAGAGGGTGGCCGTCATCAGATGGCCAATCAAACGCAGGTAGTCGACCGAAGCCGCCCCGACTTCGTCGGCATTGCCCATCGCCTTCATAGCGATTTCCACCGTCACTTTTTCGACCTTCGCGGCGAGATCGGCGAGCGGGTTGATGAACTCGGCCATGTCCTCACGGTGCCCATGCGCCTCGACAAATTCGCGCATCGGTTGGCCCAGCTTACGCAGTTTTGCGCCCTGATCGCCGAGCACTTTGCGACCGAGCAGATCCAGCGACTGGATGCTGTTGGTGCCTTCATAAATCATATTGATTCTGGCATCGCGAACGTATTGCTCGACCCCCCACTCCCGAATATAGCCATGCCCACCAAAGACCTGGAGCGCGAGATTGGTGCAGGTAAATCCGTTATCGGTA
>CAIPGD010000097.1 GCA_903864485.1 uncultured bacterium
CGCCCTCACGGCCAAGGCGGGGTCACCAATGACCTCATCGATCAACCCGAGTTCTTTGGCCCGTGAAGCCTGAGGACCACACCCAACCAGATGATGAACCAAGCCCGCTTGGCGCATCGCCGCCGCCATCGAACCACCGATCAGACCAGTCCCCAGAAAGACGACCCGATCCCAAACAGTCGGCAAATTCACCGACCTATCGCGGCAGGAAGTGCGGCCGGCAGTGCGGCCGGCAGTGCGGCGAGAAAAGTGGCGTTCTCTTCAGGCAATCCCACCGAAACGCGCAGCCAACCATTCAAGGCGTAGTTACCAACCGGGCGAACAATTACCCCGGCGCGCAGCAAACGTTCGTATACAGGCATCGCCGGATCACCGGCGACCCCCGGTGAGTGGGCACTGGCGCTCGCGCCGGATCCCGGTGGCGGCGCCACCTGGACCAACAAGAAATTCCCCCAACTGGGGAGCCAACGTACGCCAATCGCATCCAGACCGGCTTCGAGTTGTGCCATCCCCTCGCGGTTGGCCCGGTAAGCCTGTTCGAGCCAGGGGCCGTCCGACAAAGCCGCTACGGCGGCAGCCTGTGCCAACAAGTTGACATTGAATGGCTGACGCAGGCGATTGAGCAGGTCGGTCACCAAGGGCTGCGCAACCCCATAGCCCACTCGCAGCCCGGCCAGGCCATAGGCTTTCGAAAATGAGCGGGAGACCAACAAATTCGGGAACCGGCGAACCCAGGCAAAGGCATCCGGTCGTTCTTCAGGGCGCAGGTACTCGGTGTAGGCCTCGTCATAAACAACCAGGACCCGCGTCGGTACCTGGTCAAGAAAACGCTCGACCGCGGCCGCGGGTAAAAACGTGCCGGTCGGATTGTTCGGATTGGCAACAAACACAATACGGGTGTCGGCCGTAATCGCTTGAAGCATTGCATCCAGATCGTGCCCATAGGCCTGAGGCCCAGACGCCAACGTGGGCACCACAATCGAGCGCGCGCCGACGGCCTGAGAAGCCAGCGCGTAAACCGCGAATGCATGGGCCGAGAAAACCGTCGATTCACCCGCCTGGACAAATGCTCGGGTGGCAAGTTCCAGAATATCGTTCGAGCCATTACCCAGCGTGACCCACTCAATCGGCAAATCGAAACGCTTCGAGATCGCTGACTTCAGCGCAAATCCATTGCCATCCGGGTATCGGGCCAGCTCGGCAGCCGCCGCCGCCATCGCATCACGAGCACTCTGAGGCATCCCGAGCGGGTTCTCGTTCGAAGCCAGCTTAACGATTCTGGATTCGTCGAGCCCGTACTCTCGAGCCAGTTCGGACACCGGCTTACCCCCCTGGTAAGGAGCGATCGCGCGGACATAGTCAGGAGCATGCAACATAGGCGTGACCAAATATCGGTGGATAGAACGCGACTCAGGCGCGCGGAAGATGACGGTGTGGTTAGGTTCAGCGCCCCCGCGGATAGGACCCAATGATGCGACAAACCGTTGCCTGCTCACGAAGTTCTGCAATCGCCGCCGCCACCGGCACATCGTCCTGATGACCAACCAGATCAATATGAAACATGTACTCCCACGCACTTCCCCGCGCGGGTCGGGACTCAAATCGTTTCATTGAGACCCCGTGACGGGCGAGCGGTTCGATCAAGCGATGCACCGCGCCAGCACGATCTGGTACCGAAAGGATGAGCGAAGTCTGGTCATTGCCGGAGCGTCCACACGCATGCCGGCCAATCACCTGAAATCGAGTCTGATTCGAGGGGTCGTCCTGGATCGCCGCCGCGACCAGTTCGAGGCCATAGGCCCGCGCGGCGGGTTCGCCGGCGACAGCGGCAGTTTGATCCTCGAGTGCGGCCAACCGGGCACCCTCGGCGTTACTTGCCACTGCAACCCTTGGCAACCCTGGGTAATGGGCGTTAAGCCAGTTGACGCATTGCGCTAGAGATTGGGCGTGCCCAACAATCCGGGTGACACCTTCCATCTGGCCTGATCGTGTCATCAGATTCTGCTGGACCGCGATAGCCACCTCGCCACAAATCGACAGCGGAGTCTGCTGATACAGGTCGAGCGTCCGACTCACCG
>CAIPGD010000098.1 GCA_903864485.1 uncultured bacterium
ATCTGATCGGGCACCAATGCTCATGAACAGCTTCTTGTTGCGGGCAGCCACCTGCGAGATCGTGAGCGCAGACGCCGATGAAATCTCACCCAGCAACGCAACAACGCCATCTCGTTCGATCATGCGTTGCGCTTTAGAGGAACCCACTGATGGGTTGACCGAATCCTCGCTGAGGATCTCGAGTTGACGACCCATCACGCCACCCGCCGCATTGATCTCCTCGGCAGCCATCCGGATACCCATCACCGCGTATTCACCCAATGCGCCCAGAAAACCGGTCATTGGCGTGAGGTGCCCAAGCCGAATTTTTTCCTGCTGACCACTCACAATGGCTGGAAATCCAAGCGCAGAAAGCGCCGCCACCCCGCCACCTGCGGCGACCAGACGACGACGGGTCGTGCGACGGGTCGTGGATAGGTCGGTCGACAGACTCTGGGGCGGGTTTGTGGTCTGGCGATTCGGCAGTTGCTGACCTTGCGGGTCGACTTGGTCGAATTTCATGGGGTTCTCCTCCGGTGACAGGCTGACGCAAGGCGCTGCCCAATTTTCGTTTTGATCGTGAAACAGATCCTAAAGCCCTGTAGCGCCTTATCAAATTAGCGATTTCCTTGATGCGCTATAAGGTGGGCCTATGGCCAGCAGCCCAGTCATCGACTTTCGATATAAGTCAACGCTATAGGCGGGGTCAGAATTCGGTAGTACCGCTGAGAGGCCCACTCTGCTTAGACTGGACTCTCACAATTTTGACGACAAGGACGCCCAATGAACGCTGTTGTCCGCAACATTGCCGAAATTGCCTGGCAGGAGTTCCCCGGCCATTTTGGTGGCGCGCTCTCGAAGGCGCTGGTCGGGCCCGAGGTCGGCGGCTCGCACCGGATTGACTATCGAATCTCAAGCTATCAACCAATGGCCCACGTCGGTGATCATGTTCATCAGGTTCAGGAACAGATCTACCATGTTCTGGAAGGCGAGGGCATGCTGTTGCTGGACGGTACGCCACACCTCATGCGTCGTCATGACTACGTTTTTATTCCGCCGGGCGTGCGGCATAGCTTCACCAATAACGGATTGACGCCGTTGGTCTTTCTCGTCGTGACATCGCCTACGGAAGATGGTGAAACGCCAGAATGAGTGGTGAAGCGGGCCGCCCGGTGAGCGACCAACTCACCACCATTCCCTTTCTGATGGCGGGCGTTTGGACGACGGGCCAGCATCACCGGACCGTTCTGGACAAGTTCCACCTCCACCCCTGCGCAACCCTGTCCTTGCCCTCGCGGGAACAGGTCCACGAAGCAATAGTGGCGGCCGAAAAAGCGTTCCGAAGCAGCCGTTTGACCGCGCATGAGCGTGGCGCGATTCTTGGACGGACCGCGGACCGGCTCGAGCAACTCGGCCCCAGCCTGATCCAGTCATTGCAACAAGAAGCTGGATTCACCGAAAGCGACGCGCGTGGCGAATGGCGCCGATGCATTCAGACCTTTCAGTTGGCCGCGGAGGAGGCGCGCCGTCTCGTTGGCGATATGGTGGCCATCGAAGGGGCCCCTCAACAGGCAGGTCGCCTGGGCTTTACCCTTCGAGTCCCCTTAGGCATCGTCTGCGCGATCACCCCTTTTAATGCGCCGCTCAACACGGTTGCCCACAAAGTCGGACCTGCGCTCGCTGCCGGCAATGCGGTTGTTCTAAAGCCCTCGTCTCATACCCCCACGGCCGCCAACCTGATGGCGCAGGCACTGCTTGACGCTGGCCTGCCGTCGGGACTGATCACCGTCCTGCACGGTGGGGCCGAGGTTTCGCAATGGTTGCTCGACGAGCCCAAAATCCGCTTTTACGCCTTCACCGGGAGCACCGAGGTCGGTCTAGCGATTCAACAGCGCGCCGGTCTACGGCGCACTCAAATGGAACTCGGAAGTATCGCGTTTACCGTCCTTGCGCAGGACGCAGACCTCGATCGGGCCCTTCCGAAAATCATCAATGCGGGCTACCGGAAAGCCGGGCAAGTCTGTACCTCGATTCAGATTCTGCTTGTCCACAAATCGATCCAATCCTTGGTTGAATCTCGTCTGGCAGCACTAGTCAGTGCACTGACCTATGGCGACCCATTTGATCCCGAAACCGTGGTGGGCCCGGTCATCAGCGAAACCGAGGCCGAACGCATCGAGCGCTGGATCGACGAGGCGATTGATGCGGGTGCGACCCGGCTCGCCGGCGGCGACCGCAAAGGCGCTGTCATAGCCCCTACGTTGCTCACGGGGGTCGATCGCAGGCTTTCGATCAGTTGCCAGGAGGTTTTCGGGCCGGTTATTTCGATCGAGTCCTTCGACCAGACAGCAGAGGCGATCGCCCGCATTAACGACACCCCTTTCGGGCTTGCAACTGGATGGTTCACCAACCGCCTCGACGATGCTCTGGCCGCTGCCCGCGAACTCGAAGTCGGTGGCATTCACATTAATGAAACCTCAAGCTCCCGCGTTGACCTGATGCCATATGGTGGCTCGAAAGCCAGTGGGTTTGGGCGTGAGGGCCCACACCATGCCATTCGCGAGATGAGTGAAGAGCGCCTCGTCACCCTTCTCGCCTAACCAGTGATTCTCTAGGACAATTTCATGCCGATGATGAAAGGTGGCGAACTGATCGCCCAGACCCTGGTTCAGGAACGAATCCCCTACGTGTTCGGCATTTGTGGACACGGGAACGTCGGCATTCTCGACGCGCTGCACGACGTTCGCGACCAGATCAAACTCATCTCACCGCGTCATGAGCAGTGCGCAGGTCATATGGCGGATGCCTATTTCCGCGTACGCCACCGGCCAGTCGCGACGCTGACCTCGACGGGCCCCGGCAGTGCCAACCTCGTGATGTCACTCGCGACCGCGCTGTCGGACTCTTCTGCCTTCATGGCGATCACAGCGAACGTTCCAACCTCGCAACACAACCGTGCGCCGTTCCAGGAACTTTATAAGCACAATCAGGCCGATTTCGCTCAAGTCTTGCGCCCCGTTGTGAAGCGTGCGTTTCAACCAACGCGTGTCGACATGCTCCCACTGGCGCTCCGCCAGGGTCTCGACACGATGGTCACTGGGCGCCCTGGGCCCGTTAATCTGGATATCCCCTACAACGTCTTTCAGGAATCAGATGATGTGGAGCTGCCCGCACGTTCACATCTCGACCGACCGCATCGCCCGGGGGCAAGCACTGAAGATGTCAATGCCGCGCTTCAGCTGCTCGCAAAGGCCAATCGCCCAGTGCTCTTTATCGGCCACGGAGCAACGCTCGCCGAGGCCGGCCCCGAAATCGTCGCATTTGCACACCGGCTTGGGATCCCCGTCATCACCTCGCCCAATGGCATGGGATGTATCCCGGGTGACGATCCGTTGGCGCTGGGTTTCATCGGCCGCAACGGGGCGTACCCGGCCAATCAGGCAGGCCGCTTCGCCGACCTCGTACTCACGATCGGTACGCGCTTTGATGATCGTTCGGCGTCCAGCTGGCAACCCGGTTATTCCTGGAATTTCCCGAGCACGCGCCTGATTCACGTCGATATTGACCCACAGGAACTGGGTCGCAACTACCCGCCCACCCTTGGAATCATTGCGGACGCCAAGACCTTCATGGGCCAACTTCTGCGAAGTCTGGATCACACCGAATCAGCAATCGATCGCGCAAGGTTTGGCCCCTGGCGCAGCACCGTGGAGGGCTGGCAGGCGGAATGGGAATCCTTCGTTCGACCCCATTTCGGCGACTCAACCAGCCCGCTTCGGCCAGAATTTGTGGTCGGCCAACTCCAGCGCCTGCTGCCCGACGATGTCATTCTCGCGCTGGACTCCGGCGTCCACCACAATTGGTTCATGCAGTTTTGGAAAGCGCGCCGTCCGCAGAGCATGCTAAACAGCTGGGGGTACTCCTCGATGGGCTTTGGCGTCTGTGGTGCGCTGGGCGCTCAGCTTGCGGCGCCCGACCGACCGGTCGTTGCGGTGGTCGGCGATGGCGGTTTCACGATGGCGCCCTACGTGTTGTGCACCGCCGTCGAGTACAACCTCCCGGTCGTCTGGGTGATCTGGAACAACTTCGCGTGGGGTGCCATCCGAGACCTCCAGTACGGACTATTTGATGGGCGCGAAATTGGTACCGCGTTCTATCACGGACAGACCGGTGAGTCCTACAACCCTGATTTTGCCGCCTGGGCTCGCGCCTGTGGCGCCGATGGGACGACCGTCACACGCCCCCGGGATTTACCGGCCGCCATTGAACTGGCACTCAAGAATCGCCGGCCTTGCGTGATCGATGTACACGTCGATGCGAATGTGCGGCCCCCTTCCACAGGCACCTGGCAACTGCCCCCGATCCCGTTCAAGGAGCCGATTTTTGGCCGGCCCCATATTCAACCCACAATCGAGTCTTAAAAGAGGATTTATCCCAAATGTCCAAACCCCTCGCCATCGTCTTCGGCGGATCTCGTGGAATCGGTGCGGCCTGTGTTCGTGCCCTGACCGATGACGGATTTTCGGTGGCTTTTACCTACGTCAGCAGCGCCGACGCTGCTCATGCGTTGGCAGCTTCCTTAGCCCCAAATGTTGCCCGTGCTTATCAAGCGGATGTGGGTGACCCGGAATCAATCGCGAAGGTGTTCAAAGCCGCATCGGAAGATTTTGGAAGCGGCCCCAGCCTGGTCGTGGCCAACGCCGGAATCAATACCCTGCCAGGTCCAATGGCGCAGTTTCCGGCCACGGACTTTCGTCGCTTGGTTGAGGTCAACATTGTCGGCGCCTTCAACATCCTGTCGGAGGCCGCACGGCAGGTCATTGACGGGGGTTCGATCATCGCGCTCACGACCTCGCTCGTGCGCCATGCGGCGCCGGGTCTCGGGCCTTACAGCGCAACCAAGGCCGCCGTCGAATCGATGGTCCGGTCAATGGCTAAAGAACTCGCCGGACGCAGGATTCGGGTCAATGCAGTGGCGCCTGGGCCTGTCGATACCGACCTGTTCCGCTTCGGGAAGAACGACGAAGCCAAAGCCCGTTCGGCGGCCATGAGTCCTTTTAACCGAATTGGGACCCCCGACGAGATTGCCGCAGTGGTCCGTTTTCTGGCTTCAAACCAATCCTCCTGGATCCACGGTCAGATCATCCAGCCAAATGGCGGATTGGTTTGATTGAACTCTTTGATGTCATCGTTGTTGGTGGCGGTGGCGCGGGACTGGCTGCGGCGATCGAAGCGGCAGAGTCGGGTGCCCGCACCGTTCTGCTAGAAAAAAATCAATCTCTGGGCGGCACCACCGCGTGGTCGATTGGTTCAGTCACGGCGACCCAAACTCCCCATCAGCGCCGTAAAGGCATTGCAGATGAACCGCTGCATCACTGGGAGGATATGCCTGGATTCGCTGGTGAACTGGCGCCGCGCGACAATGCGGCACTGCGCCGGGTGCTCTGCGATGCGATGCCCGAGACCTTCCAGTGGTTGCTTGACAGCGGCATTTGTTTTTACGGACCCATGCCCGAACCACCGCACCGTCAACCACGGATGCACAACGTATTGCCCAACTCGCGCGCGTTCATCTATCACCTGGAGCGCCGTGCCCGAAGAGCAGGCGTCGATATCCGGCTCGGGATCCGAGTAGCATCGCTCGACCTCAACGGGGATCGGGTCCGGGGCGTGGTGTTAGAGCCCGAGGTGGGCGCCGAACCCCTAACGCTACATGCCCGGGGCGATGTCGTGCTGGCGGCTGGGGACTTCACCAGCGATCCGGCACTCAAGCACCGTTTCATGGGCCCTCGAGAAGCGAATGTGGACGCGGTCAACACAACCGCCACCGGGGACGGCCAGCGCATGGCGGAGGCCCTGGGGGGAACCATCCTGAATGGCGATCTCGCCTTAGGTCCGGAAATCCGCTTTATTGCACCGGCGCAGGAAAATTTCCTACGCCGTCTACCCCCCTGGCGTTGGCTGGCGCTCGGTATGCAATGGGCTCTCGACCATGTGCCCATGACGCTGCTGCGCCCTTTCATGATGAAATTTCTAACCACGATGTTGGCCCCGGCCACGGCGCTTTTCGAGGATGGTGCCCGGCTAGTCAATCAGAAGGGCGAGCGCTTTGGCGACGAACGGCAGGGCCCCTCGCTGCGGCTACCCGATCAGCCAGGGAAAGTCGGCTGGATTCTGATTGATGCCGCGATCGCGCAACGCTACCAAGCTTGGCCACACTTTATTTCGACGGCGCCAGGGATTGCTTATGCGTATTTGGACGACTATCGCCGAAATCGCCCTGATGTGTTCACCGAAGCGCCCACCCTGGCAGAACTCGCGCAACGACTCGGCATGAATTCAGCCGCGTTAGAGCGGAGCGGGGCCGAATCCGAAGGGCGCCCTGCCCTGGGCCAGGGTCCCTACATCGCACTGGGGCCAGTGCGTTCGGTATTTGTTCACTCTGAGGGCGGATTGCGGGTTGATGAAGTGCACCGGGTCCTTGATCAACAGGGGACTCCAATCGCCGGCCTCCGGGCCGCTGGGTCAACCGGCCAAGGAGGGCTCTTGCTCAAGGGGCACGGTCATCATCTAGCATGGGCCTTCGCCTCAGGTCGTCGTTCTGGCCAGCTGGCTGCGGACGCCGCGAGAACCTCTTAACTTCTGAGCTCAACCCCGCCCCATTCTCCGGACTCAACGAGCTGGCGCACCACTTTTTTGACTTCATCGCGGACGATCACCGCGCAGGGAGACAACTTATGTTCAGGGAAACTATAAAGATAATTAGAACGACGCATCGGTGCATCTGATATCCGAAGGCAGCGCCAGCGCTCGGGGTGATCACCCAGCGCATGAGTCGCCGCCATGGGCTTGACCGTCACACCAACGCCCTGCCCGACGCA
>CAIPGD010000099.1 GCA_903864485.1 uncultured bacterium
CATTTCATCGGGCCCTTGCAGTCCAACAAAACTCGGGCCGTTGCCGAACACTTTGATTGGGTCCATACGGTTGACCGGGAGCGCATCGGCCAGCGTCTCTCCGAGCAGCGGCCGGCGTCACGAGGCCCGCTGCAGGTTTGCATTCAAGTCAATGTGAGCGGCGAAGCAAGCAAGAGCGGGGTGGAACCCCAAGACGCTCTGGCTCTGGTCGAGTCGCTATTGCCGCTCACTGGACTTCGGGTGCGGGGTCTGATGGTGATTCCGGAAGCGCTGACCGAGTTCAACGCGCAACGTGCTGAGTTTGCACGGGCACGTCAACTTTTCGAGTCGATCCGCGACAACTTGTCTGGGATCTCCTCGATCGCGCCAGCACTCAGCGGATGGGACACCCTTTCGATGGGCATGTCAGCAGATCTTGAGGCGGCAATCGCCGAAGGGGCCACAATCGTTCGGGTCGGCAGCGCGATTTTTGGGTCGCGGGCCTTGGCTACAACGACGCCCGTCTAATTCAGGCGCCGGTCATCAATCGTTTTAAGCAGCGGCTGGGGCCATCGCCTTGAGGGCGGCTGCCAAACGGCTCTTGTGGCGCGAAGCCTTATTTTTGTGGATGATTTTTTTGTCTGCAATCCGATCGATCGTGCTGGTCGCAGCGCGATAAACCGCTTCAGCAGCGGTCTTGTCACCAGCAACAATCGCCTTGCGGGCTGACTTGATCGCGGTGCGCAGCGTCGAGCGCAAGCTCGAGTTTGTAGCGTTGAGCTTGACGCTTTGGCGGGCTCGTTTGCGTGCGGAGGCAATGTTGGCCATTCGGGTTTCCGGCGAATAAATACGAAAGCCTTCTAGGATAACCGCCATTGACATATGGATGCAATACCCGTGAAATCCTGTCCATGAATCTTCTGCGTGCGGCCGGCACCGTCTCGGCGCTGACGCTGCTCTCCCGAATCACTGGCCTGATTCGAGAAAACGTCACCGCAACCCTTTTTGGCGCAAGTCCGCTGACGGACGCGTTTTTTGTCGCCTTCAGATTGCCGAATCTGCTGCGCCGGATGTTTGCAGAGGGAGCGTTCTCGCAAGCTTTTGTGCCACTGCTGGCGCAGGCCCGTGGTGATGACAGCGAGTCCGCACGTGCCGAAGCGGCCACCCTGATCGATCGAGTCGCAACCCTTTTGTTCTGGATTCTGGTTCTGGTCTCCATCCTGGGGGTCGCTGGAGCGCCCTTACTTGTGTTGGCGATGGCCGGCGGCCTTTCACGCACACCAGAGGCGTTCGATGCAGCGGTTCTGATGACGCGCTGGATGTTTCCCTACATCCTGCTTATCTCCATGGTGGCTCTGGCCTCCGGCGTACTCAACACCTGGCGGCGGTTTGCCGTTCCAGCAGCAACCCCGGTCCTTCTGAATTTGTCGATGATCAGCGCGGGCTGGGGCCTTTCCAGCCACCTGGACCCACCCGTCCTGTCGCTCGCTGCCGGCGTGATGCTTGGGGGGGTCCTTCAACTGGCGATTCAAATCCCCGCGCTGGCTCGACTCGGTCTGTTGCCAAAGGTCCGGCTTGACCTCTTCCGAGCGCTCAGAGACTCATTGCGCGATGCCCGTGTCCGGAAACTCTTGGCACAAATGGCGCCCGCCACACTGGCCGTCTCAGTCGCCCAGATTTCATTGATTATCAATACCCAAATTGCCTCGCGGCTTGCCCCTGGCTCGGTGTCCTGGATTTCCTATGCAGATCGGCTGATGGAGTTTCCGACCGCGTTGCTGGGGGTCGCATTAGGGACTGTCCTGCTCCCTACGCTCTCATCGGCCCACGCTGCCGGAAACCACACCCGGTATGCCCAACTACTCGACTCTGGGCTGCGCCTGACTGTGATCGCTGCCCTGCCCGCGATGGTCGGTATGGCCTTGCTTGCCGAGCCGCTCACCGCGCTACTCTTTCATTACGGACGCTTTGAAGCCCACGACGTTACGATGACGGCTCGCGCCGTCACGGCCTACGCGGCAGGCCTGGTACCCCTGGTGGCGATCAAGATCCTGGCCCCGGGGTTTTATGCCCGCCAAGACATCCGTACGCCCGTGCGCATCGGAATCGCCGTGCTCGCGGCGACTCAGGCGATGAATTTCGTTCTAGTCCCCTGGCTTGACCATGCCGGATTGGCAGCGGCCATTTCAGCCGGCGCATGGATCAACGCCTCGCTACTGCTCTTCGGACTGGCCCGGGCCGGGGCCTGGCGGGCCCAACCGGGCTGGGCAATCTTCAGCCTGCGGGTGACCGTGGCCATCGGCGCACTGTTGGCCCTGTGCCTCGTCGGACGGCCGTGGTTAGTCTGGAACCTTGAGGCCCAATCGCTGTGGTGGCGTGCCGGCCAGACCCTCGGATTTGTCGCCCTGGCCGCGCTCGTCTACGGAGCCAGCCTGTGGTTGCTTGGTTTGCGGCCGAACCAGTTCACCCGCGGGTTCAGCGAAGCCAACATCGAAGCCAACATCGAAGCCAAGTCAGCCCCGCCACCCGCCAAACCCTAGCCCTGATGAAACCCTCACCCACCCGGTCCGACATGTCCGCCTCGAACACCCGGTCCACCACCACCACCTCAATCACCCCCACCGAGTCGATCGATGCCGCGGCCCCGGCAGCACTCGCGGGTTCAATCGCCAGCCCGCCCCGGCGACTCTGTTTCGTGGGTGGCGGAAATATGGCCAGCGCACTGATTGGCGGGCTCATGCGGGCGGGCTCGACCGTGCAGATCGCGGGCGTCGTTGAGACTCTGGCCGAACAGCGCGCCCAACTGACCGAACGATTTAACGTCCCGACATACGCCTCACTCGCGGCAGCGGCTACTGCTCAGGCGCTCGAGGTCGATGCCATCGTGCTTGCCGTAAAGCCGCAGCAACTCCAACCTGTGGCGCGCGAACTGGGCCCGCATGCAACCCAATGCGCTGTGATCAGTCTTGCGGCAGGCATTCGAGCCACGGACATTGCCCGCTGGCTCGGTGGCCACGAGCGGATCATTCGCGCCATGCCCAACACCCCTGCGCTGGTGGGCGCAGGTATCACCGGCCTATTTGCATTGCCACAGACCCCCAAGGATGACCGAACGTTGGCAGACGAGTTAATGTCTGCGGCGGGCACGACGCTTTGGGTCAGCAGTGAGCCCCTGATTGATGCCGTTACGGCGATGTCCGGAAGTGGCCCCGCCTATGTCTTTCATTGGATGGAAGCCATGCAGGCTGCCGGAATCGAACTCGGACTCAGCCCCGCAGCCGCCCATGCCCTGACCATGGCGACTTTTGATGGCGCTACTCGCCTCGCGATGGAGTCAGAAGAACCCCCCGCACGTCTGCGCGAGCGAGTGACCTCCCCGGGAGGAACCACCGCCGCGGCGCTGGCTGCCATGGCGGAAGCCCACGTCGAATCAGGGATTAAAGCCGGGATCCACGCGGCATGTCAGCGTGGCGCAGCACTTGGCGACGAACTCGGCCAGGGTTGATTACCCCCAGGTCTGCACCACGAGACCAGCAAACACGGCAAATCCAAACCAGGTGTTGTGATGGAATGCCCTCAGGCAGGCAGCGGGATCGCGATTCCGGATCCAGGCCATATGGCGGACGGCGATGCCAGCAGCGGCAACCAGCCCGACCACCCAGGCCAATCCGTATCCCTGCCGGTAACCGACAAAGCCCAGTAGTGCCAGCGCGACGAGATAACAACCAAAGACTGCATAAATGTCATAACGACCAAAGGTAATGGCCGACGTTTGGATCCCGATACGCAAATCGTCTTCGCGATCGGCCATGGCATATTCGGTATCGTAGGCAATAGTCCAGAACCAGTTAGCCGCGAACAGCGCCCAGCCCATCAGTGGCACGGACCCCTGCACCGCGGCAAACGCCATCGGGATCCCCATCCCGAATGCGATCCCAAGCACCGCTTGCGGGAGCGGCAAGAACCGCTTGCAAAACGGGTAGATCACGGCGACCGCAACCGCTACGAGCGCCAGACCGCGCGCCGCGTTGTTGAGCCAATAGAGGAGACCGGCGGCAGCAAGCGCTAGCGCGCCCGCCACCGCAAGCGCTTCGCGCGACTGGATGGCGCCAGACGTCAAGGGTCGGTCCTTGGTGCGTGCGACGTGCCGGTCAAAGTCCCGGTCGGCCCAGTCGTTCACGGCACAGCCAGCCGAGCGCATCAGGAGGGTTCCAACCCCGAAGATCACGATCGAGGACGCGTCGGGCAATC
Source organism: uncultured bacterium (assembly GCA_903864485.1). Taxonomy (GTDB): domain Bacteria; phylum Pseudomonadota; class Gammaproteobacteria; order Burkholderiales; family Burkholderiaceae_E; genus RFPW01. The sequence continues at coordinate 4,231 of CAIPGD010000099.1, forward strand.
CATTGGATGCGATCCAAAGGGCCCAATAGGTCGGCCATAGCAGCAAGAGCGTACCAATCGGCCGATGCAGACGGGTCAGGCGGCCATAGAGTGACAGCCGCTCGAGCACAGCGCTGGATGCAAGAAAAGGCCCCGAGGTCATGGCAAATTCAGTACTCGACCGTGCGGCGTCGGCAGTACGCCTCCCCCTTGAAATTGCTCAATCACCGGCGCCCCCGCGGCGCCTGGGGACGAGACGGATGAGGCGGATCTAGCCGAAGACCGCTGCGCGCCCGCCGCACGAACTGGAGTCGCCAGCACAAGCCCGTCAGTCACCCAGCGCCGCAACGTGATGGTCCCCACGCCTTTGACCCGCTCATCAAAATCGGCAAGGCTATTGAACGGAGCCCGCGCGCGCTCAGCGATGATCCGTCCCGCCATGGCGGGACCAATCCCCCTGAGCGATTGCAGTTGTTCGTCAGTCGCGGTGTTGATTTCGACCGAGAGACGCACCTCCGCCAGCCCGGACGTTGCCCCGGCCGTTACCCCGGCCGTTACCCCGATTGCCAGAAACACTGCCAGCCTGCCGACGGACTTTCCGACGAACATCGCAACGCGCATATCCACGCACTCCAGGCTAAAGAGGGTCTCAGGATAAGCCGTTCGCGGCCCCCAGGTTCAGGACTTTTGGATTAGCCATTCGACGTAGTCAGCGACACCTGTTTCGACGCCACGGAAGGCGATATCGCACCCCACGGCCCGCAGCTGACCGAGATCAGCCTCGGTATAGCTCTGATACTTGCCCTTGAGGCTATCTGGGAAAGGGGCGTACCGAATCAATCCCTGCGCGACCAGTTCGGCCAGCGGCAGTTCGGCCTGGCCTTGGGATTTGCGCATCGTATTTGCAACCGCCTGAGCCACTTCATTAAAGGCCTGCGCACGCCCAGACCCGCAGTTATAAACACCTGAATGATCGCGCCCCTCGGCGGCCTGACGAGCGAACCAGAGATTGACCGCGACGACGTCATCAACATGAACAAAGTCGCGCGACTGCTGCCCTTCCTGCCAACCATCCCAGGCACCAAACAGACGAACGAACCCTTCGGCGCGCCACTGCCCGACCTGATGAAAGGCCACAGAGGCCATTCGTCCTTTGTGCTGTTCGCGGGGGCCGTAAACATTGAAATATCGAAGACCAATCACCGGGGCCGTCAATTTGGCGGTCCCCGCCGAGTGAATCTGCTGCCGGACAATCTGGTCAAACAGGAGCTTCGAATAGCCGTACACATTCAACGGGTGCTCATGTTCAGGGCGCTCTGAAAATTGTTCGCTGCCCCCATAAACCGCCGCCGACGATGCATAGATGAGCGGAACACGCTCTTGCTGACACCACTCGAACAGGATCCGCGACCATCGGTAGTTATTGGCCATCATGAATCGGCCATCATGCTCCATGGTGTCCGAGCAGGCGCCCTGATGAAACACCACACGCGGTCGCGGCAGTGACGCCAGGCGCGTCAAGAATTCGTCTTTGTCGAAGTAGTCGGAAATCGTCAGATCGACGAGATTTTGAAACCGATCGCCGGTCGACAGGTCGTCGACCACAATGATGTCGCGTTCGCCCTGCACATTGAGTGCGCGCACCAGGTTCGACCCGATAAAACCAGAACCGCCAGTGACCAGAATCATCCTATTCTCCGAACAATTACGACCGGGCAGGTACGCCTGCAAACAGCTCGTCGAAGGAAATCGCAACGGTCCCTAGCTTACCGACCACAATACCGCCCGCGCGGTTCGCCAGGCTAACCGCCTCTTCGACCGTCTCGCCGCGCGCCAACATGGCGCCGAGCACTGCGACCACCGTGTCACCAGCACCCGACACATCGAACACTTCACGAGCCTGGGCCGGCACATGAAAGGTACCCTGCCTGGAAAACAAGGTCATCCCCTCTTCACTGCGGGTTAGCAGGAGGTGGTCGAGCCCGAGGGATTGCCGAAGATTCTGCGCGCGGTTGGTGAGATCGGCCTCGTCGACCCAACGCCCAACGACTGCACGTAATTCGGCGCGATTTGGGGTGAGCAGCGTTGCGCCCGCATAGCGCGCGTAATCTTCCCCTTTAGGATCCACGATGACCGGAATTCGGGCCTGTTTGGCGGCTGCAATCATCGATTCGATGCGGTGAAGTGCCCCCTTACCGTAGTCCGAAAGAATCAACACATCCTGATCAGCGATCCGCGCACAAACCGCCGCCAGCTTGGCGTCGAGCAGAGAGGCTTCGGGTTGGGCTTCGAAATCCACGCGAATCAGTTGTTGCTGGCGCCCAATGACGCGCAGCTTAACGGTGGTGGGCAACTTTGGATCGCGCCACAACTGGGCCGTGATACCGGCTTCGGCCGCCAATGCCTCGATACAGCGTCCGGGTTCGTCATCGCCCACGATACCTGCCAGAGTGGTTACGCACCCCAGCGTGGCGGCGTTTCGCGCAACGTTGGCAGCGCCGCCAAGTCGTTCCTCGACCCTTTGAACGCGAACCACCGGAACCGGGGCCTCGGGCGAAATGCGCTCGACCTCACCAAACCAGTATCGGTCGAGCATGAGGTCGCCCACCACCAACAGTCTGGCCTGCGCGAAATGACTCATCCCTGAATCTCCTCGATCCGTCGTGGCGAACAAGAGGCCCAACGTTGACAACCGGGGCAATGCCAATGAAATTGCCGCCCCTCAAATCCGCACTGAAGGCAACGATAGCGCGCAACTCGCTGCAATTGCGGCCGCATCAGCTGACGAATCAACGGTTCGCTCAGAGCGGAGGAAGCGCTCTCGGCGTCGGCGGAATGTTCGGTGGGGAGAGCGCCTTCACGCAGTGCTAGAAGGCTCTCCAAACCCTGCAGTGAGGGACGTTCCGTGAGCGCCTGGGTCGCCCAGGCCTGAGCTGACGAAAGTCCGTCGAGCGCCAATTTTGATCGGGCGATCGCCTGAACGAAGTCACTCGATGGCTCGCGCTGGTGACAGTCTTCGAGCCAGTGAACCCCTTCCTCGAGACGTCCGGCATTACGCCAGTCGTCCAGCACTTGCTGCGCGACCGGCGCGAGATAGATCGGGGCGGCCTTACCCAAAACCATCCAGGCTGCGAGGGCGGCCGCAAGGTCGCCACGTTGGCGGGCCAATTCCGCGGTGAGTTGCAGGACCCGCGGATGGTGCTCCCCTTCAGGCATCGCCGCGGCAGCAAGCAATGCAGCCGGCGTCCCCTGTTCACAATAGAAATGAACGATCCGCTGAGTGACCACTTGACGCTGCTCGCGTTCGGCGATTTCGAGCTGCTCAATGGGAATCGCCAACCATTCACGACCCAGCACAATAGCCCGCGCCCAGTCACGCTCGGTTTGAGCGATCTCGAGTCGACAAAATGCGGCACGAGTCGCCAACGCAGTACTGGCCAATCTCGTGAATACGTGCTCGGCGCGGTCGAGCAATCCCGCTCTCAGATAATCCTGGCCAAGTTCGTATTGCGCCTGATCGCGCACCTTCTCGGCCAGATCCATTCGACCAGCGAGGTGCTCATGGACGCGGATCGCTCGATCGGTCTCGCCGCGCCGACGGAACAGATTACCCAGTGCAAAGTGAAGTTCGGCCGCTTCCGGGTCAAG
>CAIPGD010000100.1 GCA_903864485.1 uncultured bacterium
CCGACCCACTGTTTGTGCCTCCGCCCCGAAACGACGGCTTCGATGTTGGTCTTCCCCTCGCCGCCCGCAAGGACGTTGGAGCCATGCGCTTATTGGGTTGTGCACTGTTGGAACTGCCCAAACCCACCGAGGAACAGATTACCGATGCGCTGTTGTTGCTCGAGCAGGCGGCACGCCGACAGGACGCCAAGGCAGCGATGCGGCTCGGTTACTTTTACGCGAACCCGCTGATTCTCGGTCAGCACAAAACCGAGGCGTTTCAGTGGTTTTGGCTAGCTCGGCACCTGAAAGACCCAACCGCTCAATCCGAGCTCGAACTGCTGGCCAAGGCCATCCGCAAGGACGAATTTTCCTCGATGAAGATCATTGCGGATGCTCTGGTCGAAGAAGTCGAGTGGCATTCCCGTTACAACTTCTAGATTGACTTGGCTTTCCCCTTCGGCATGATTGCGGTGGTCACCGTCGATCGAATCGGTTCGCTTTGAGGCGTCTTGACCGCCGTGTGGTCTTGTTTGGGCTTCTTCGCTTCTTTGTTGCTCTTGCGATTCTTTGACATGGGGTTTCCTAGCTGGGTAAGAGTTGAGCCTGCACCAACGCAGTGCGAATCCGGGCGATTTCAGCGGCGCTGATTTTCATGAGCGGCGGCCTGACCACCGCGCGAGGAAGCTTGCCAAGCAGCACCAGGGCTTCTTTCATCCGGTTGTGCATATCGACCCAAGGATCGGTGTAGAACACCTCGGCGGTTGGGGAAATGCGGTTTGAGAGCGACTGGGCAAGCGGCAAGTTACCTGCCTGCACGGCCGCAAACAGTTCAGCCTGAAGCGCAGCAATCACGGATCCGCTGCCCGAAAGCAACCCATTGCAACCAAGCACTAGCGAGCTCAGCAACCAAGCGCTGTGGGTCGTCAACACATTGACCGCGGGGTTCAACCCCTGCAGCACACGGATCTGGCGCTCATGCAGTTGCGGGTTCGCTGACCAGTCCTTGATCGCGCGAAGCGTCGGAACTTGCTCAATGATCTGGAGCAGGGTCGCCATCGGATAGCCCTGCCCAGTGGCAAGCGGATACTGAAACAAGATGAGGGGCAGGGCCGAGACCTCCGCGATGCGCTTGAAGTGCTCAACCGCCATTTCCGGGCGCTGACCAAAAGTCGTAATTCCGGAGGGGAAAACCAGGAGCGCCGAGGCGCCCCCCTCAGTCGCCATCTTGGCAATCTCCTGGGCCTGAAAAGAACCATCCGCGTAGATCCCATGAACCACGGGCAGCCGATCGCCGACCTCTTCCATGGTCAGTTCCAGAATGCGGCGTTGCTCCTCGAAGGTGCACGATCCGACTTCGGAGGCATGCGCGTTGATGGTGATCGCACTGATCCCCGGGGTCTTGGCGACGTCACGGACATGCGTCCGATAACTCGCCTCATCAATGCTGAAGTCATCAAAAAAGGGCAGCAACAAGGCGGGGATGACGCCATGGGGGACAAACATGTTCGGTTTCCGTAAGTGGTAGCAACTGGCCGCGGTGAGCGGTACCATTGTAGGTGCTTCGGCACCGCATTTGCGCTGATTAATGGCACCGCCCCCAACCCGTAGAGCCCTTTCCGGCCAAGCCTTTGGCACCCTGCTCCTGATCGCGCTGATGATGGGCGCTAACCACGTCGCCGCGCGCTTTGCGTTCAATGACGGGGTCGATGTCGCGACGGCAGTGACCTTTCGTAGCGGCATCACGGCCATCGTGGTCGCTGCCCTACTCAAACTCCAGAACGTCCCGCTCCAGTTTTCAGCCCGCCACCGCAAGGTCCTGCCTGCCATCGCCTTTCTCGTGGCTGTCCAGAGCCTTTGTCTGTATGCCGCTGTCGCGCGCCTGCCCGTGGCTCTCGCGCTCCTGGCTTTTAACACCTATCCGCTCTGGACCGCGCTCTGGTCGGCTCTCATCTACCGCCAGCGCGCCGAATCGATGGTCTTGAAAGCGATGCC
>CAIPGD010000101.1 GCA_903864485.1 uncultured bacterium
CGGTTTTGCAAACATTAGAAGCGGCCCTCAAGCGCGCGCTCCACGACCCCGCCTTAATCCAGCGCTTCGCCTCACTCGGCACTGCACCGGTAGATGACTCCCAGGCCACCGCGCAGGCGCTCCGGGCCCATCTGGCAGCGGAGATTGGGCGCTGGGGGCCGCTGATCAAAAAGGCCGGGGTGTATGCCGACTAGGTCCAGAACTCGAATGCCCGGACCTCGGGATCAGAATTTGCACTCGAAATAACGGCGAATCCGAGCATTAATCGCCCCGATCAGGCTTTCTTTGCTGGCTGTTGGTGCAACTTGGTTGGCGGCGTCGCTCAGATACGCTTCATTTCGGGCCTGGAATTCAAACGCTTGCTGTGCCAGCAACTCGGTGCACTCCGGGTGATTCTGTAGGACGGGCTGCATCGCCTCCTTGGGGATTTCGGCCAGGATCACCTGACTCAAGGCTTGCACGCTCGCATTGCGCCCCTCGCCAAGCATGAGGGCCATCTCACCGAAAGAATCCCCCGCTTTGAGTTCAGCCATTTTTTTCGGTGGACCATCGGGCTGGTTGAGCAGCACCGCAACCCGTCCACTCAAAATCACAAACATCGACGATCCGGGATCTCCTTGCCGAACAATTAATTCGGGTTCACCGTAAACGCACCGTCGATACGCGCCGACGATCCCAAGACGGGCCTCATCGGGAATCATCCGAAACATTTCGGAACCCGTCAGAACTGCCAGCAATTGCTCTCGCTCAAGCGCTGAATCAACCGCTGGCAGGGCCGGCAAATACTCAGCCCGCTTAGAAACCATCAGTCGATCGACCGCAAACGGCAAATTCGCGCGAGCGAACGCATTCCAAAGAGCACCCCCGACTTCGTCGCGGCGCAAGATATAAACGTTAGGGTTTTCGTGCCAAAAAATCGCTTCGAAGGCGACCCCCTTGTCCACAAAATTCTTGAACAACACCATGGGCGATGGAGTCTTGAGTACGCTGGGGACTGAATGCATGGCAGCCATTGCGACTTCGCGTACCCGCGAAGGTGGCACGTCAATATCCATCACAAACGGAATGTGATGCCGTGTGTTGTTGTTAGGCAGATCAAGGTTAATCAGGCGCATTCCCGAAATTTTGGAATTTGGCAAGACAATCAAATTGCCTTCGTAATTGCGCAGGGTGACTGAACGCCAACTCGTTTCAACGACGTTTCCCCAAATGCCGTCGACCTGCACGCTGTCGCCCGTCTTAAAGGGTTTTGAAAAAGACAAGGCCAGACCGCTAATAACCTCCGAAAGCGTCGATTGCGCGGCATAGCCAAGAATGACTGCGAAGATCCCTGAGGTCGCCAATAACGCAGTGATATCCCGATGGAAGACCAGGGACAAAATCAATAGCAGTGCAGTCAGGTGAACCATCCCCTGAAAAAGCAAAACCAGAATCTTCGGAATACCGGTCTTGCCCGGAGCCGCCTTAACCCATACCCATCGCTTCAGACCCGCAACGACCAGTAATGAAGCTGACACAATGGCCGCGCTTAAGATCCACTGGCGAGCCATCTCGGCGGATGTCGTCGACAGATACGCGCTGAGATCAATCCAAAGGTAGGTTGATAACAGGGCAACGGCCACTAGGGCTAATAATTGGAATTGCATTGGCGTCTCGTTGACTTCGATACACTACAGCTGCCATGTTAATCCCACCGCCCCCGTCGTCCCCACCGCCGCCACATTCACTGCCACCCTCGCCACCC
>CAIPGD010000102.1 GCA_903864485.1 uncultured bacterium
CGGCTAGAGGCCGCTGAATCTCCGAGCCGGGGCCACTGGCAAAAAGCAGCGGGATCATGCCCAGACCTGTGATTATCGCAGTCATCAAGACGGGTCGAAGCCGACGCTCGGACCCATTAAGAACGGCCGCCTCAAGGGCTTCGCCCGATGCCAGTCGCTCATTGAAATGGGTCACCATGACGACCCCATTGAGCACGGCAATTCCCAGCAAGGCGATGAAACCAACCGAGGCGGGCACGGACAGATATTCGCCCGACAGAGCCAATGCGAAGACGCCCCCGACCAGTGCGAACGGGATGTTCAAAAAGATGATCCCAGCCTGGATGACAGATCCAAAACTCAGAGTGAGGATGATAAAGATCATGATCATCGCCGCCGGAATAACCAGTCCCAGTCGCGCCGCCGCCCGCTGCTGGTTTTCGAATTGACCTCCCCACTGAATTTCGATGTCTTTCGCGAGGGGTAGGGCCTTGACCGCTTGCTGAGCCTCCGCCACAAAGCCGGTGAGATCGCGTCCTTCGACTGAAGCCTGGACTTTGATCAGTCGTGCGCCCTGTTCGTGATCTATCTGCATCGGACCATCCTGTAACCGGACGCTCGCGAGGGTTCCAACCGCCCAAGACCGCCCGTCTGGGGCAACAAGGCGCAGGCTCTTGAAGCCCTCTGGGCTGTGCCGGATCGAATCTGCTCCCTTGAGCGTCAGGGGGTGCCGAATGCCATTGCGCAGAACGATCCCGAGTGCTTCACCTTCAATCAGGTTTTTAAATGATTGCTGGAGGGTTTCGATGTCAAAGCCGGCCTCGCCTGCGACGGATCGATTGATGACAACCGAAAGGTATTGCAAGCCCTCGGGCTTGGGGGCGATCACTTCAGTTGCGCCCGGCACCTTTTGAACCTGCTGGGCGATCAATTGAGCCGTGTCTCTCAGTTTCGCGAGGTCCTCTCCATAGACTTTGATCACCACATCGCCGCGCGAACCCGTCAGCATTTCAGAAACGCGCATCTCGATCGGTTGGGTAAACGCGATCACGATGCCGGGAAAGGCTTCGAACACGCCGCGGAGTCGTTCGATGATGTCTTCTTTGCTCCCTTGCCAATCTGCCCGAGGTTTTAGGACGAGGTAGGTATCGGTCTCGTTCAGTCCCATCGGATCGAGGCCAATTTCATCCGAACCCACTCGAGCCACAATCGATCGCACCTCTGGCACTTGGGCCAGGATGGCCTGTTGCAATCGCGTATCCATAGCGGTCGAGGCATCGAGCGAGATCGATGGCAGCTTGTAGACTTGGACCAGAATGTCGCCTTCATCGAGGGTCGGCATGAAGGTCTTGCCGATGCCTTGGTAGACCCAGAGCGCTCCCACCAGGAGGAGTCCACAAACGCCCAACAAGGTTCCAGGGAACTTCCAAAGCCGGGTGCGCATCCGTCGATATCCAGAAGCGATCAGCCGCATAAAGCGCGGCTCTTCATCGGCGCCGCGCAGTAAGATTGATGCAAGTGCTGGCACGACCGTGAATGCAATGACGAGCGACGCAAGTAACGCCATGACAATCGTGATGGCGACCGGCGCGAAGAGCTTGCCCTCGAGATCTTCAAGGGTCAAAAGCGGCAGGAAAACGATACAAATAATCAGAATGCCTGAGGCGACTGGCTTAAAAACCTGTCCGACCGCTGCCATGACGGCGCCCTGGGCGATGTCAGCACCACTGGTGTTATCCGATTGAGTTCGCGCCGATTCGGTCTTTCCCATTTCGGTCTTTCCCATTTCGGCCTCGATGTTTTCGACCACAACAATCGAGGCATCGACCAGCATTCCGAGTGCGATCGCGAGTCCACCAAGGCTCATCAGGTTGGCGGTCAACCCAAAATATTGCATCATCAGAAAAGTGATCAAGAGCGCCAGCGGCAGTGAGATCGCAACGACAAGTGCCGCTCGGAAACCGCCCAAAAACAGGACCAGAATCACTGCCACGAGCACTGCAGCTTCCATTAGTGCATTCAGCACGGTGCCGGTCGCCCGCGCGACCAGGTCTGCACGGTTATAAAAGACATTGATTTTCATTCCCGCGGGAAGTCGCGGTTCAAGCTCCGTCAGGCGCTGGGTCGTTTCCGCAACCATGGCCCGGGCGTTGGCCCCGCGGCGCGCAATGACAATGCCCTGAACTGTCTCACCGCGGCCGTCCTGGGTGACCGCGCCCAGTCGGCTGAGCGCGCCCATGCGAACAGTGGCGACATCGTCCAGAAAAACATGAGTCTGACTGGACGAGGTCGCTAATCGGATCCGGCGGATATCGTCAAGGGACTGGATCGCGCCTTCGACCCGCACCACCAGCGCTTCCTCGCCTGCTTCAATTCGCCCCGCCCCGTCATTGGCGTTGTTCTTCATCAGGCTTTGACGCAGGTCGGCCAAGGAAACGCCAAGCGCTGCCATTCGGGGCACGTTGGGGATGACCTCGAAGGACTGCACTTCGCCCCCGAGCGAATTAACTTCGGCTACGTTAGGTAAGGTCCGCAGCGCGGGTCGAATGATCCAGTCCAAAACTCGACGCTTTTCAGCCAGGCTGAATGCGTCGCCATCCAGCGTGAACATGACCATGTCACTGAGCGGCGTTGTGATCGGAGCAAGACCGCCGGCCACGCCGTGGGGCAATTCGGGAAGGATGCCCGCTAGACGCTCAGCAACTTGCTGGCGCGCCCAGTAAAGATTGACGCCTTCGGTGAACTCCACCGTGATGTCGGTGATGCCGTACTTGGAGATCGAGCGAACAACCCGCTTGTTTGGAATGCTCAGCAACTCGAGTTCGATCGGCCGGACAACGCGCTGCTCAATTTCCTCGGGTGTCATTCCGGGGCTTTTCAGAATGATCTTCGCTTGTATCGGCGAAATCTCTGGGAATGCGTCAATCGGCAGATTGAGCCAGGCCTGAATGCCAGCACCTGTCAGAACGAGCGCAAGCATGATCGTGAGGCCTCGATGGCGCAGCACAAAACCCAATAGCCGAGCCACCATCAGCGTTCAGACTGCAAAAGCGCCCGCAGCGAGGCGATACCGCTTAGGGCGACTTTGCTGTCTGCGCTCAGCGGCCCGGCGACCACGCTGATGTCGTCGTTTGAACTAAGGATTTCTACCGATTTAACTGAAAATCCGGACGACGTGGCCACGAACAACACGGGCTTACCCTGCCATTGGGTGAGGCAACGTGACGGCACTGTCCAGACCGCGCCTGCCTTGCGGACGCCTGGGTGAACCTGCACGCTGAGCAATTCGCCGAGTTGCAGATTGCCGTGCGACTGGATCCGCGCCCGGACACGAGCAAGCTGACTGCTATCAACGGCCTGACTGACGCCGGTCACAATCGCGTTAGCTTGTCGTTGGGGCGCTGTGACGGCGTCGCCCACCTTGAGCAGGGCGGCCTTCTCTGGTGCCAATTGAATGTCGAGTTGCAATTGGCTGACATCGACCAGACGGAACAGAACCGCGCCGGCATCGACGCGCTGTCCAATTGGCGTAAAGACCTCGGTGATGACGCCGGCCATCGGAGCTCGCAACGAGCCC
>CAIPGD010000103.1 GCA_903864485.1 uncultured bacterium
GATCGACATGCGCAGAGGCTTGAGCCAGCAAAGCATTCTGCACTTCGACTAGTTCGCTTGCAACAACACGAGCGCTATTGCGAAGATACATTCGCAGATCAGTTGCGACCTGATCATTGCGACTTCGTCCTGCGCGAAGTTTGCCACCTACTGCCCCACCGATTATTTCGATGAGTCCACGCTCAAGTGCTGTGTGCACATCTTCATCTTCAGGCGTAGCAATGAAAACACCGTTGAGAACTTGCTCGCGCAATTGGTCGAGACCAAAAAGCATGAGGTGCAGTTCGCCGGCATCCAAAAGACCGGCACCGTTTAGAACTCGTGCATGGGCTTTTGACTGGGCAATGTCGAAAGGTGCAAGCACCCAATCAAAATGAACTGAGGCACTTAAGTTGGCCATCGCATCGCTTGGTCCTGATGTGAATCGGCCGCCCCATAGGCGACTAGTCACCGCAGATCACGCCTTGCTGCAATCTTGCTAGGTAGACCCCAAATGTCAACGAAGCCCTTTGCAAGTGACTGATCGAAAGTGTCACCAGTGTCATAGGTGGCCATGTCGAAGTCGTATAGGGATTCAGGTGACTTGCGACCAGTTACCCAGGCGCGACCGCCGTTAAGCGACATGCGAATGTCACCAGTAACAACGGAGTTAACCTCATCAAAGAAAGTAGAAAGTGCACGGCGTAGCGGACTAAACCAAAGGCCGTCATAAACCAACTCGCCCCAACGTTGTTCGGACTGACGAGTGAATCGAGCAAGGTCGCGCTCAACAGTCACGTTCATCAATTCTTGGTGAGCGATGATCAATGCCATCGCGCCAGGTGCTTCGTACACTTCACGACTCTTGATACCGACAAGGCGATCTTCAACGATGTCGATGCGACCAACACCTTGAGCTCCAGCGCGAGCGTTCATGATCTGGATTGCTTCAAGCATTGTTACTGGCTTACCGTCGATTGCAACAGGCTTACCTTGATTGAAGCTAATGACAACTTCATCAACTGGGCGGTTGATTGTTGGGTCTTGCGAATAGGTGTAGAGGTCTTCGATTGGGCTGTTCCAGATGTCCTCAAGGAAACCTGTTTCAACAGCCTTACCCCAAACATTTTGATCGATTGAGTACGGGGATTTTTTGTTCACATCAATTGGAAGATCGTGCTTTTCTGCATATTCGATTGCCTTGTCCCGAGTTAACGCAAGGTCGCGCACAGGCGCAAGACACTTAAGGTCTGGCGCTAGGTTTTGAATTCCCACTTCGAAACGAACCTGATCATTGCCCTTACCAGTGCAACCATGAGCCACGATTGTGGCGTTGTGCTTCTTGGCTGCGGCGACTAGGTGCTTAACAATTACTGGACGTGAAAGAGCTGATACCAATGGGTAGCGATCCATGTACATCGCATTGGCTTTAAGCGCAGGCAGGCAGTAGTCATCAGCGAACTCTTCGCGAGCATCTGCCACTTCTGCCTCAACGGCGCCACAAGCAAGAGCTCGTTCGCGAATTACATCAAGGTCTTCGCCATCTTGGCCAACATCTACTGCGCAGGCGATTACCTCTGCGCCAGTTGCCTCGGCAATCCAACCAATTCCTACTGATGTATCTAGCCCGCCTGAATAAGCCAGGACTACGCGCTCTACCACTTTTTCTCCTTCTAACTTTTGATGCTTCTATTGTCTTAGGTATTACCGATAAATACGAAAATCACTGCTTGACTGACGTGCCTTGTTCGTTCAATCCAGCCAACGCCGCTAACTCTTGGCAAGCTTGTGCGCCACCATCAAGGTCGCGAGTCACTGCAAGAACAGTGTCCGAACCTGCAACAGTTCCTAAAATGCTTAAAGTGCCACTTCGGTCAATTGCAGACGCAACATAACTAGCTGCTCCTGATGGGGTCCGAATGACAACCATGTTGCCCGAATGATCAACCGATAGAACTAACTCGGATAACACTCGACCTAATCGATCGTGTCCACGGTTGTACACCTCGCCAGTAGCAGTGCCGTAGGAATCCTTCGGGTGAACCCGGGGGAGCCAGCTGTTCCAGTCCGGAAGCGGCAGGGCGATCGGGAGTTCCCGGATGTTGAGGGTGTTGGTGAAATTCACCGACGGATTCCCATTCGGGAACATGTAGTCGAAGGAGAGGCTGTCGTCGGGGAGCACCCAAGCCAGGCCCGCTCCCGCGGCAAACTCGTCTGCGGGCTTCGAATCCAGTCCAGGACCCGGCTGATACGGGGGATCCCAGGGAGTCCCCGGGCTGTTGACCGCGAGGGACCGGATGTAGGTCGCCACCTGCCGACCTTCGGTGAGGGTCATTCCATGGAACCGGGCACGCTCGCTGATGGCCTTATCCGAGAAGCTGTAATACTTCAGGTCGGCCCCGCTGTCGGCGTGGCAATCACCACACTTGGCATTGATCGGGGTACCGATCCAGTTCAGCCGGAGATTGGCATTGTACCAAAGGTTGGAACCGGCGAGGACGTCCGAGACGCTCAAACCGGAGGTCCGTCCGCGGACAAACACCGGCTGGGACTCCGGCAGCAGGCGGCGGTTGGAGGCATTCAGCACGTTGAGATCGAGGACCCGAAACCCGATCGAGACGCCGTCGGTGAAGTTGAACCGGAAGCTGATGGTGTTGGCCCGACGGGGAACGAGGCTGACGCCAAGAACCCGGAACGACA
>CAIPGD010000104.1 GCA_903864485.1 uncultured bacterium
AGGCAAGATCCGCGCAATCGCCCAAACCACTGCGAAGCGCTCGGCCGCCGCCGCCGATGTCCCCACGATTGCTGAAACGATTCCGGGCTTTGAAGCAACGACTTGGTTTGCGATGTTTGCGCCTGCAGGAACACCAAGGCCTGTGGTCGATCGCCTGCACGCTGAGGTGGTACGCGTATTCCAGCTACCCGATGTACAAGACAAACTGAAGACGCTTGGCCTCGAGCCGATTCTGTCGACACCGGATGAACTGGCGCGCTATCAGGCAAGCGAGATCGTCAAGTGGGCCAAAGTGGTCAAGGAATCAGGGGCCAAGGCCGAGTGATGCTGGAGTGATGCTGACCTGGGCGACATCGATCGGGGAGCTGTGATTCGTTCAGTCACGTTTTATCTGGATTTCATCAGTCCCTACGCATACCTGGCTTTTCATACGATCCCGAAGGCACTCGAAGGGCTGGCGGTAGAAGTCCAGTACCAGCCGGTTCTGTTTGGCGCCCTGCTGAAGCATCACGGCCATCGGGGGCCGGCAGAGATCGTTGGAAAGCGTGAGTGGACGTACCGTCAGGTGCTCTGGTTGGCGCACCAGCAGGGCTGTACATTGCGCCTGCCCGCCAGGCATCCCTTCAACCCACTGGCGCTTTTGCGCCTTGCGGTGGCTACCAACCCTGGGGGGTTGCCGACGCGTGAGGTGTGTCAGCAACTGTTTGAACATGTCTGGGCCGGCGGTGGCGAGCCTGAGGATGCTGAACGATTCGAGGCCCTGCGCGCTCAGCTGAATCCGGTTATCGATCCCCACTCAGACACTGTTAAGCGTCAGTTGCGCGAGGCGACGGACACTGCAATCGCGGCGGGGGTATTCGGCGTGCCGACGTTTGCGGTCGATGGAAAAGACTTCTGGGGCCAGGACGCACTGCCGATACTACGAGACTACCTTGCGGGCGGGCGTTGGTTTGAGTCGGACGCCTGGGAGGACTGCGCCGCCCTCCCGGTGGGTGTCCGACGCGACCCGCTTCGCTAAACCGCCCTCGGTCAGGCCAGGGCACTAAGGCGTTCGCGCGCCTCGTTAAATTCGCGCTTGAACCGGGCAGCCAGATCGGCTGCTGGCACGACCTCGCGAATGGCACCTATGCCTTGGCCGCAACCCCAGATGTCCTTCCACGCTTTGGCTGCACTAGCGCCCTCGCTGGTTGCAAAGTTCATTTTGCTGGGATCACTTTCTGGAAGTTTGTCAGGGTCCATGCCAGCGTTACGAATGCTGCCCTTGAGGTAGTTGCCGTGAATGCCCGTATAGAAGTTGCTGTAAACGATGTCGTCTGAGTTCGATTCCGTGATCATCTTCTTATAGCCATCGGCGGCGCGGGCTTCATCGGTCGCAATGAAAGCTGAACCGATGTAGGCAAAGTCGGCGCCCATCGCGAGTGCCGCCAAAATGGCCCCGCCGGACGAGATCGATCCCGAGAGGGCTAACGGGCCACCGAACCAGTCACGGATTTCCTGAACCATCGCAAAGGGACTCTTCACGCTGGCGTGACCGCCCGCGCCTGCGGCGACTGGGATCAGTCCGTCGGCGCCTTTCTCGATCGCTTTGTGTGCAAAGACGTTGTTGATGACGTCATGCAAGACGATTCCGCCCCAACTGTGAACGGCCTGATTGACATCTGCGCGCGCGCCCAAACTCGTGATGGTGATGGGTACTTTGTACTTGGCGCAGACCTGCATGTCGTGTTCAAGACGGTCATTACTCTTGTGCACGATCTGGTTGATGGCAAAGGGCGCGGCCGGCGACTCCGGATGGGCCCGGTCATGCGCTGCCAGCGTTTCGGTGATTTCCGCCAGCCATTCATCGAGTTGTGATGCAGGCCTTGCGTTGAGGGCCGGCATTGAGCCCACGATACCGGCCTTGCACTGAGCGATCACCAGTTTGGGGTTGCTGATAATGAACAGCGGCGAGCCGATGACCGGGAATCGAACGCGTTGAAGGATCGGGGGCAGGGTGCGGGGGGGGGGGCTCAAGTTTGAAGGTTCCTGATGGGCTTACAAGTATCCTTGTAATGATGCCTCCCCGAACTTGGTTCGGGCAAGTTGTTACGGTTTTTAGGAATTGAATGGTGATGAACATGATTCCCGATTTAATTGGTCAATGGCGCCTTGTAACGACCCGCTCTCACGATGAAGACGGTAATCCAATGCGGCTGCCTTACGGCCCCGAACCGATGGGGACACTGATCTTTTTTGCGAACGGACGGATGATGGCGAGCCTTTGCGATGGCCGATCCGTGATCCCCGAGGCTGAACTGCCACGCGAATTCGTGGCCTACGGGGGCCATTACACGTTTGATGGGGATCGCCTGAGCACACGCGTCGATTTCACATCGGATCTACCCCGAATGGGCACCGATCAGGTCCGCGGCGTCAAGTACAGCGACGGGTTGCTGACTTTGCTTCCACCCCCACGTTCGTTCGAGGGGCGAACCCAGTATCGGGAACTGGTCTGGGAAAAGACTCAATGAGGCTTGGAGTGAGGGGCCTTAGCCTCTCACGGTCGATCCTGTCGGGTCTGAAGAGAATCAGCGCAGGGATCGCGATCGCCGTCGGGGTTGGGGTCGGGGTTGGGGTCGGGTTGATGACCGGACCTGGATGGGCGGCGGAGACAACATCGGCACCCTCGGCACCCCCGGCACCCGGGACACCATTGGCTAAGCCCTCGCTGACGGTCACGACGGTCCAGCCTGTGGCCTTGACGATCCCGATCCAGTTGTCTGCGAACGGTAGCCTGGCGGCCTGGCAAGAATCCGTGATTGGGGCTGAGGCGAACGGCCTGCGTCTGACCGAAGTCAAAGTCAACGTTGGCGATCGCGTCCGGCAGGGCGACCTTCTCGCGACCCTGCAATCCGACGGTGTCCGAGCCGAACTGGCGCAAGCGCAGGCCAGTCTTTCGGAGGCGCAGGCGAACTTACAAAAAACCAGAGCGGATATTGAGTCTGCGCGGGCGCTCGTGCAGAAGGGCTTTATCAGCGCGAACCAGATGAATCAGTCGCAGCTCAATGAGTCCGTTGCGATGGCTCGCGTGGAGGCTGCTGAAGCCCTGATTCAGGTGCAGCGGGTCCGACTGAGTCAGACTCAGGTGAAGGCACCGGACGCCGGGGTGATTTCCGCCCGCAATGCCACGCTGGGTAGCGTCGTCGGTGCCGGGACAGAACTTTTCAGGCTGATCCGGCAAGGTCGTCTCGAATGGCGCGCAGAAGTCACGGCGAGCGAAATCGGCCGGGTTGTTGTGGGCGCACCCGTCGCGGTGATGAGCGCCAGCGGGGCGGAAATCAAGGGCCGGGTGCGGATGATTGCGCCGTCGGTGGACCCCCAGACCCGTAATGCGCTCGTATATGTGGACCTCCAGGAGCCGCTCGGGAGTGCGCGGGCGGGCATGTTTGCGCGTGGGGTGATTGATTTGGGTACCAGTCAGGCGCTGACATTGCCGCAAACGGCGGTGATCGTGCGTGACGGTTTTAGTTACGCCTACCGGGTCGATGCGGATCAAAAGGTCGCACAGCTCAAGATTCAAACGGGTCGTTTGATCAGCGATCGGATTGAGGTGCTTGGGGGGCTTCCCGCAGGTGCCCGGGTCGTCGCAAGCGGTGCCGCGTTTCTCAATCACGGGGACCGCGTTCGCGTCGTGACCGCGCCATGATCAACGTTTCTTCCTGGTCGATCCGGAATCCGATTCCGGCGGTCATGCTGTTTGTTTTATTGACCATTGCCGGCTTGCTGGCATTTGGCTCAATGAAAATCCAGAACTTTCCGGATCTCGATCTCCCAACCATCGCGATCACCGCCGTGTTGCCGGGAGCGGCACCGGCGCAGCTCGAGACGGATGTTGCCCGCAAGATCGAAAATGCCGTTGCTCCGTTGCAAGGCCTCAAACATATCTATACCAAGGTTCAGGACGGCACAGTTACGATCACGACCGAGTTCCGTCTCGAAAAACCGGTTCAGGAAGCGCTTGACGAGGTCCGTTCGGCGGTGCAGGGAGCCCGTGCCGATCTGCCCGCGGAAATGCGCGATCCGATTCTGCAAAAGATCAATCTGGCCGGCAATCCAGTCCTGACCTATACCGTGCAATCCGCGGCGATGGACGAAGAGGCTTTGTCCTGGTTCGTCGACAACGAAATTACTCGCAAGCTCTTGGCCGTCCGCGGGGTCGGTGCAGTGAATCGTGTCGGGGGCGTGTCGCGCGAAATCCGGGTTTCGATTGATCCGGTCAAATTGCAGGCACTTGGCCTGAGCACCGTTGAAGTTTCGCGGCAGTTGCGGCAGGTTCAGCAGGAGGCCTCTGGTGGTCGCGCATCGCTGGGTTCGGGCGAGCAGCCCCTGCGGACACTCGCAACGGTCAAGACCGCTGAAGAAATCGCCCGGATCGAAATAGCGCTCGCCAGCGGTCGTCACGTTCGTCTGGATCAGATTGCGCAGATCACTGACACGATTGCCGAGCGGCGCGCCAGTGCCCTCCTCGACGGCAAGTCAGTGGTTGCATTTGAAGTCGTGCGAAGTCGAGGCGAGAGTGAGGTCGCCGTCGGCGCTGCGGTCCGCGAGGCCCTGGATCAATTGCGCCAGCAACGCCCCGATATCACCCTGACCCTGGCGTTTGATTTTGTGACGCCCGTTGAACAAGAGTATGAGGGTTCGCTGAAGCTGCTCTACGAGGGCGGCATTCTCGCGGTGATCGTCGTGCTGATTTTTTTACGAGACTGGCGTGCAACGCTGGTTTCGGCGGTTGCGCTCCCCCTCTCGGTCATTCCCGCTTTTATCGGGATGGCGTATCTGGGATTTTCGATCAACGTCGTTACGCTGTTAGCGCTCTCGTTGGTCGTTGGGGTCCTGGTCGACGATGCGATTGTCGAAGTCGAAAACATCGTTCGCCATTTGAGAATGGGGAAGACGCCCTACCAGGCTTCCATGGAAGCAGCCGATGAAATTGGACTCGCGGTCATTGCGACCACGTTCACCTTGATCGCGGTTTTCTTGCCAACGGCGTTCATGAGTGGCGTGCCAGGCAAGTTTTTCAAGCAGTTCGGCTGGACGGCTTCACTGGCGGTATTTGCCTCACTGATCGTGGCGCGGGTGCTGACACCGATGATGGCTGCTTATTTGCTCAAACCCGTCGTAGGCGCGCATCGCGAACCTTTCTGGATGGGACCGTATCAGTCCTGCGCCGCTTGGTGTCTGCGCCATCGGTTCGTCACAATGGCCCTCTCGGGGGCGTTTTTCGTGGGGTCGATTGCGCTGATTCCGCTCCTGCCGACCGGGTTTATTCCGCCCGATGACAACTCCCAGACCCAGGTGTACGTCCAACTCCCTCCCGGTAGCGTGCTTGGCCAAACCTTGGCCGCAGCCGAGGACGTGCGCCAGCGTGTGGCGGCGGTCAAACATGTTCGCAGCGTTTACACGAGTGTGGGGGGAGGTAGCGCGGGCGGCGATCCATTTGCGCCCGCTGGGGCCTCTGAGGCACGCAAGGCGACGTTGACGATCCAGTTGGACCCACGTGGGGAACGGCCGCGCAAACAGGCGATTGAGAATGCGATTCGAGTCGCCATTGAACCGGTGCCTGGCGTTCGAACCAAAGTTGGGCTCGGGGGGTCTGGCGAAAAGTATGTGCTCGTGCTGACAGGTCAGGACCCCGTCGCACTGCAACAGGCAGCGCAGGCGGTCGAGCGTGACCTGCGCACGATCCCCGGCTTGGGCAGCATTGCTTCAACGGCGAGTCTGATTCGCCCCGAACTGGCGATTCGCCCTGACCTGGCCCGAGCGGCTGATCTCGGCGTGACTCCGGCGGCAATCGCGGAGACCTTGCGAGTCGCCACCCTGGGCGATTACGACACCGTGCTGGCCAAACTCAACCTGTCGCAGCGTCAGGTCCCGATTGTGGTCCGACTCGATGATTCGGCCCGCAAAGATCTCTCGGTGCTTGAGCGCCTGGCGGTTCCCGGCAGTCGCGGGCCAGTCATGTTGGGCCAGGTCGCGACACTCGAGATCACCGGCGGCCCCGCTGTGATCGATCGATATGATCGGCAGCGCAATATTAATTTTGAGATTGAACTGTCGGGTCAGCCGCTGGGCGATGTCACCAAGGCGGCGATGGCACTGCCGTCGATTCAGAATCTACCGGCCGGGGTCAAGGTGGTCGAGATCGGCGACGCTGAAGTCATGGGCGAGCTGTTCGCCAGTTTTGGCCTCGCGATGATGATCGGCATTCTCTGTATCTATCTTGTATTGGTTCTATTGTTTAAAGGTTTTCTGCATCCTTTCACGATTCTGGCGGCACTGCCGCTGTCGCTCGGTGGGGCATTCGTTGGCTTGTTACTGGGCCAGAAGAGTTTCTCGATGCCGTCGCTGATCGGCTTGATCATGCTGATGGGAATCGCGACCAAGAATTCAATCTTGTTGGTGGAGTACGCCATCGAAGCCCGCCGCGGTAACGACGGCAAGGACGGACAGCCAGTCGTTGCGGGTATGAGCCGCTTCGATGCGCTGATGGACGCCTGCCACAAGCGCGCCCGGCCGATCGTCATGACCACTATCGCGATGGGCGCCGGCATGATGCCGATTGCATTTGGTTGGGGGAGTGCCGATTCGAGCTTCCGGTCACCGATGGCGATCGCGGTGATCGGTGGCCTGATCACCAGTACTCTGCTGAGCCTGCTGGTCGTTCCGGTGGTTTATGCGTTTCTGGACGACGTGGGTGAATTCACAGCGCGGCTGCTGCGGCGCGTGCGTTCATGAGTGTTGACAGGCGCCGCGAGAGGGCGTCTCGGCTGTCGCTGACCCCTCTTGTCAACGAAATCAGTCTAAGCTAGACTTGTTCTATAAACCGTACAAGTCAAGGCTCGGTCTTATGCGAGTGATCAGTTTTTCTGAAGCCAGGGGCAGTCTCAAGGGCGTGATCGATCAGGTCGTCGCTGATGCGGACTATACGATCATCGCGCGGCGAGATGCGCCCGATGCGGTGGTCATGTCACTGGACACCTTTAACGGGCTGATGGAAACGGTGCATCTATTGAAGTCCCCAGCCAATGCTGCCCATTTGGCACGCTCGGTGGAGCAGTACCGTCAGGGCCAGGTTTTGAAACAAGACCTGGTCGATGCCGATTGAGGCGACGCCACTTAGGCTGTCTTGGTCCTTGGCCGCGTGGGAGGACTACAACTACTGGCAGGGTCAGGACAAGAAGACCTTGAAGCGTATCAACGCTTTGATCAACGACACGTTGCGACATCCGTTTGATGGCCTCGGTAAACCCGAACCCTTGAAAGAAAACCTTTCAGGATTTTGGTCGCGCCGCATTGATGATGTGCATCGCCTGGTTTATTGCGTGGATGGCGAGTCGTTAGTCGTTATTGCTTGTCGGTACCACTACCAGTAACGCCCACGGGGCTACTTTAGAGCAACCGAAAAGCCCCGCTGGACGCCTGGCCGCGCCATCATCGTTTCGTACCAACGCTTGACATGGGGGAAGTCGCTCAGGTCAACCTGATGGCGTTGATGACGCCAGGCCCATCCCAGAATCGCGAAGTCTGCGATCGAAAGTTCGTCGGCAAAAAAGGCGTGGTTGGCCAGGCGATCGTTCATGACCCGGTACAGACGTCGCGTCTCGGTCATAAAACGCTGAAGTCCGTAGCGCTTGTCTTCCTCGCTGGTGAGGCCGATGAAGTGATGCACCTGGCCCGGCATCGGTCCAAAGCCGCCCATCTGAAACATCAACCATTCCAACATGGAGATTCGCCGCGCCGGATCGTTGGGAATGAACTGCCCGGACTTTTCGGCCAGGTACAACAGAATTGCACCGGATTCAAAGACGCTGATCGGCGCGCCATTTGGGCCATTGGGATCAATGATCGCCGGAATTTTGTTGTTCGGGCTGATGCGAAGGAACTCAGGCTTGAACTGGTCGTCTTTCGTGATGTTAACGACCGTGACCGAGTAGTCCAGGCCCATTTCCTCTAGCGCGACCGAGATCTTGCGGCCGTTCGGGGTGTCAAATGCAAAGAGCTGAATGGTCATCATCAATCGCCAGCTTAATAACCCGCGGCATGGCCGTCACGTCGAGAATCACTCGCGGCGACATAACCATCCTCAAGATCGTCAGTGCATTTCCAGATGAACTGGCCGCTGCCGTAATCCATGTAGGTGTCCGCGATCGACTCAAAGCGGTGGCCCCGGGCTTTGAGCCCTTCTTGCAGGTCGTGATGCATGGTGTATTCAAAGTCCACGGCGAGTCCGGTGCTCACCTTCCAGCGTGGTGCGTCGCAGGCCGCCTGTGGCTGCTGCCGATACGTCAGCATGCGAACCAGGGTCTGCAAATGGCCCTGCGGCTGGAGGTTGCCCCCCATCACACCAAAACTCATTTGCGGGCGCATCTGACCGTCAACGGTTTTCGTGAGGAAACCAGGAATGATGGTATGGAATGGTCGTTTACCGCCGGCCACCACATTGGGGTGCTGCTGGTCGGTCGTGAAGCCATAACCCCGATTCTGTAGGCTGACGCCGGTGCCAGGAACCACAACGCCACTGCCAAAGCCCATGTAATTGGACTGGATCAAACTGATCATCATGCCGCTCTCGTCGGCGGCGCTGAGATAAATCGTGCCCCCGCCAGGTGGGGTGCCATGCTGAAAATCGCTTGCATGATCGGGCTTGATGAGTTTGACCCGCTCACTCAGATACGCGTCGCTCAGCAGATCGGCCGCGCTCACCTGAGTCATTGAGCGCGCATCGGCAACCCAACGATAAGTGTCGGCAAAGGCAAGCTTCATTGCTTCGATTTGCAGGTGCTGCGACTCGACGCTGTCGGGCGCGTACTGCGCCAGATTGAGTTTGTCGAGCATGCCGAGCGCCATCAGGGCCGCGATCCCTTGTCCGTTGGGCGGGATTTCGTGAACCGTGTAGCCGCCATAGTCCTTGTGAATCGGGGTGACCCACTCGGGGTGGTAGCCCGCCAAGTCGGCTGCGGTCATGCTGCCGCCATTGGCGTGTGAATGCGCCGCCAGCATTGCGGCGATCTCACCGCGGTAAAACGATTCACCGTGGGAAGCTGCAATTTTGCGTAAGGTCGCTCCGGCCTCAGCGAATGTGAAGCGCTCGCCGGGTGTCGGGGCCCGCCCAAATGGCATGAAGGCCTGAGCGAACCCGGGCATTGACTGCAGGGCAGGAATCTGCCGCGCCCATTTGTCGGCCACGATCACCCCGAGGCCATGCCCCCGTTCGGCGAGTTCGATGGCCGGCTCGAGGAGGTCACCGAAGGGCAGTCGACCGAATTTTTTTGAAAGGGCGGACCATCCCGATACAGCACCCGGCACAGTCACCGAGTCCCAGCCGCGCATCGGAATCTTGCCGTTGGGGTGCTTCTTAAAATAATCAGGATTCCAGGCGGCCGGTGCGACCCCCGACGCATTGAGTCCCTGCAACTGATGTCCATCCCAGACGATTGCAAAGAGGTCGCTACCCAGTCCATTGGAGACTGGCTCGACGATGGTCAGCGCGGCAGCCGTTGCAATCGCCGCATCGACGGCGTTGCCGCCTTTGAGCAGCATGCGCACACCCGCCTGCGACGCGAGGGCCTGGGAGGTCGAGACAATATTGCGCGCCATCAGGGGCGTACGAATTGTCGGGTAGGGGTTGTTCCAGTCAAAATGCATGAGGATATCCGTTCTATTTCTGATTAAGAGTCGTTGGCCTTGTTTCTTGGCCTTCGTTCATTGGCCTTCGTTCATTGGCCTTTGAAGTCGCCCGCGAGGGCCTTCACAAAGCTTTGTGGGGCAACCAATTTGCGCCAGGCCGCGAGTGCGCTTTCTGGGCTGACTTGCGCAATCGATTCGTCCACCGCCTGATCAATCAGAAAGGTCCGCCCCAGATAGGCATTAGTCGCCAGCGTCGCAGCCAGGCTGGTGTCCTGGGCCCGCGCCAGGCGTCGGAAATTCAGGATGCCTTCGCGTGCCTCTTTGATTTCAGTCGCCGTGAATCCGTCCTTGGCGACCCGCGCGAGTTCTTCTTCAAACGCCCGTTCGACGCGGGCGCGGTTGCTGGGCGCAAAGATCGCGCTGGCATTGAAGATTGAGGCCGCTTCGAAGGGATTGAAGGCGACCTGGGTACGGACGTCATAGCTCAGCCCCTCGGTTTCGCGGATCCGAGTCCAAAGGCGTGAATTGCCGGCGCCGCCGACGATGAAATTGGCCACCAGAAGCGCGGTTTGCTCTGCGTCGAGTTCTCGGATCGGCAGGGGTTGGCGCATCGCGATCACGGCATTTTGCTTGTCCGGGGTTTCGAGGACCTCACGCATTGGCGTCAGAGCCACCAACGGACGCGGTGCTCGCTCAAACGGGGTCTTGGAGACCCAATCACCGAACGCTCGTTTCAGCGCGGCATTGACCGCCTGTTCGTCAACCGCACCGACCGCCGCAAACTGGGCGTGTGAGGCCCCGAGGAACTGACGATGTAGATCGCGGATCTGTTCGATGTTGACGGACTTCAGGTCAGCGATGAGTTCGTCAAAGGTCCGTGCCGCGCGCAGATCGCCGGCAGGGTAGGGATTACCGTAGCGCTCAAGGATATTTGAGACCAGCGCCTGGGGCTCCTTGCGGGACTGTTCGATTCCGGACAGGGCTTGTTGGCGGACCTCTTCAAGCGCGTTTTCCGGTAACAAGGGATTGCGTAAGAGGTCGGCAACGAGCTCGATCGTCCCGACAAAGTTCTCGCGGGTGGATTGGATACTGACGCTGATCGATTGCGTGTCGCCCCGGATACTGATCGTGCTCTTCAGGGCGGTCTGACGATCCTGAACCTGCTGACGCGACAGGCTGGTCGTTCCCTTGTCGAGTAGGGTCGGTAGCAAGGTTGCCGCTGTGCGCCGTCCCATCAGGCTTTGTACCGTTCCGAATCGCAGGACCAGTTGTGCGTCAACAATATCGCCGCGTTTTTCTTTTGGCAGCAAAGCAACCTTGAGCCCCGGAGCGATTTCCGAGCGCCGAGTCCGTCGTTCGATGTTTTCAGGAGTCGATTCGAAGCTTGCAACCGCCGCAGCCGCCTCGGCCGGTTTGAAGGTCGATAACTGGGACGTCAGATCGATCGCCGCTGGGGCGGGCGCCCGGGCTGGTTTTTCGGTGGGCAGGTAGAGCGCCATCGTCCGGTTATCGCGCAATAGCCAGGTGTTCGAAACGCGGTTGATTTCAGCGGTTGTCACTGTCTTGATGCGGTCACGCAGCAGGAAAAACAGGCGCCAGTCGCCGAGAGCAACATACTCTGAGAGTGCGAGGCCGATTTGTTCGGGGTCTGTGAAACGCCGATCCCAGGAGATCAGCCAGTTCGCCCGTGCCCGATTCACTTCATCGTCCGTGAACGGCGACTTTTCAATCGACTCGATGACCTCAACAAGCGCTGCCTGGGCCGCATCGACGGACTGACCGGGCGCCAATTGAGCGCCAAAAATCGCTACGCCCGGATCAAATGCCCCCCGACTGAATCCAAACACATTGGCCGCCAGTTTGTTGTCAATCAAGCGCTGGTGCAGTCGCCCGGCCGGATCGTCACTCATCAGGAGGTCGATGAGTTTGAAGGCTGTCATGTCGGGGTGGGCGCCGGGTGGTGTGTGATAGGCCGCCAAGATCAGCGGCACGCCACCGACGCGGCGCACATTGACCTGACGTTCGCCATCCTGAGTCGGATCCAGCGTGTAGTGCCTTGGCAGGGCCCGCGTCGGAGCGGGGATCTGACTAAATTCTTTTTCGATGTGGGTGAGGATCGCAGCCCGATCAAATTTGCCCGAAACGATCAGGCTCGCATTGTCGGGTTGGTAATAAAGTTTGTAAAAGGCCTTCAGGCGATCAATATCCACACCTTCGACATCTGCGCGCGCGCCGATGGTGCTCTTACCGTAGTTATGCCACTGGTACATCGTCGCCAGCGTCTTCGAGAACAGGACTTGAAACGGGTTGTTTTCGCCGCGCTCCATTTCGTTGCGGACCACGGTCATCTCGCTGTCGAGATCGGTTTTGGCGATGTAGCAGTTCACCATCGAGTCCGCCACCCACGAGAGGTACCAACGCAAGTTGTCCTCGTTGGCGCTCAGGCTGGCGTAGTAGTTGGTGCGGTCGATGTTGGTGGTGCCATTGGCTCGCAAACCTCGTTTGCTGAACTCGGCCCAGGCCGTTGGAAACCGCGGCGAGCCCTTGAATAGCAAGTGCTCGAGCAGATGGGCCATCCCGGTCTCGCCATAATTCTCGTGGCGCGATCCGACCCGATAGGTGATGTTGACCGTTGTCGTCGGCTTGGAGTCGTCTGGAGCCAGCAGGATCTGCAGGCCATTTGGGAGTCGATACTCCTCGATGCCCTCCACGCTTCGCACAGCGGCGGCCTTGGACGGGGTCTGAGTGGGAGTCTGGGTGGGAGTCTGGGTGGGAGTCTGGGTGGGAGTCTGGGTGGGCATTGTCGATTGGGCCATCACGGTTAGTCCGGGTGTGGCGAGAGCGAAGAGGACGAAGAGTGTCGATGGCCATCTCATACGAAAAACCCCCTAGGGCGCGATTTGGCGCGGTGGCGAAACAAAGAGTCTAACGCGATCGCCAGGGCGGGGCCGTGGCGGGGCTGTGGCCGGAGGCGCGGCGGGCGAAGTGGTCAGCGGCGTGGTTCAGGGACCCGCCTGCTATAGTCAAAAAAACCTCTGGAGAACCTGAATGAACCACGAATCTTTCGAACAAGGCCTGAAAACGCG
>CAIPGD010000105.1 GCA_903864485.1 uncultured bacterium
GAGAGACCTGGACGCGACGCTGGCCCGCTCTGGTTGCCTTTGTCTTTGGACTCGTGCACGGCCTTGGATTCGCGGGGGCCCTTAAAGAAATTGGCCTGCCCGAGCAGCATGTATCAATCGCACTGCTCACCTTCAATCTGGGAGTCGAAGCGGGTCAGTTACTCGTGGTTGGGTTGGCGTGGGGCCTAACCCTTCTCATCATGCGCACTCCGGTGGCGAGTCGCCTTAAGGCGCCTGCACTCTATGGGATCGGCGCCGTCGCCGCCTTCTGGTCCCTCGAGCGAATTGCGCTGATCGTTGGCTGGCCGAACTGAAGCAACATGGTGACCGATCTCATTCCATTGTTTCCAACCCCCTTTTTGAGGGTGCCGAAAGCCATCGCGCTCGATCAGGTGGACGCCCTGCGGTCACGCTTCGCGCCCGAAGCCGCTCAGGTGAATCCGCGATCCGGCGAACTGACCCACACCACCATCCTGCAACCCAGCGGAGATCCGCTACTAGAAGCCCTCGCTGAAACGATTCAGCCCCTGCTGGTGGAGTTTGGTGTTCATCTGTTTGGCGAATCGCTGACCTGGCACATCAAGGAATTGTGGGTCAATGTTCTACGCCACGGGGGGCGGCAATCCGTTCACAACCATGCGAACTGCTTTATCTCGGGTGTTCTCTACCTGAGCGCCTGCCATCCCTCTGCCAACACGCTCTTTATCCGCAGCCTTGGCGGTCGTGACTTCGTTTTTAGCAACATGCACGCGCAAACCCAACTGGGTCCTTTTAACGCCGAAAAATGGATGGGCCCATTGCCCTCACCAGGTGACCTGGTGCTGTTTCCGAGTTCGTTACTCCACGAAGTCCCCACCAACCAGGGCGACACACGGGTCACCTTGGCGTTCAATGCGATTCCCCACCGCCTCGATTCGTGGGGCTATTCAATTCAATTGTCGGGATCAATAATATGATGCAAAAAATCAGCATAACACAGGCATTTGCCGGATTAATGCTCGCTTTAATATCGATATCAGCGGCACTGCCATCGCACGCCCATGAGTACTACGCGGACGGTTTCACCGTCGTACACCCCTGGGGAGAAGCCTCGGATCCGGCTGTACGCGATGCGCCGATCTTTATGACAATCGAGTCCATTTCCAAGAATGACCGGCTGCTTTCGGCCTACACCAGCCTGGCAGATCGAGTGGAACTTCGCGCGGGCCCCGACACGGGTGCGCCTCCCCTGGCTTCCATCGCGATCACTGCAGGCCGGGATATGGCCTTCAAGGCCGACCAGGCGCATCTGCTTCTGAAGGGCCTCAAGGCTCCTCTGGAATGGGGGCGCAGCTACTCGATGGGCCTAAAATTTGAGCGCGCTGGCGTTGTCAACGTGATGGTATCGGTCGGGGCACATTAACCTGACTGTTCTGCCTCGGCTCCAGTTCAGATTGAATCGCACCACGTATGACGAGCTCAAACCGGTTTGCGATGGTTTCCCAGTCCAGCTGCAAAGCAGTCGCACGCGCAGCAACACCCATGCGCCGGCACGCTGCAGCATTTAGAGCCAGACGGGTGGCTTCGCTGACATAGCCCGCATCATCCGAAAGCTCCACGCTCGCGCCGTTTTCGTCCGTGCGGACGAATTCAAGAGCGGCACCGTCCGCAAACGCGACCACCGGCAAACCACTGGCCATGGCTTCAATGGTGACATTGCCAAAGGTCTCGGTCTTACTGGGAAAAAGAAACAAATCAGCGCTGGCATAACAACGCGCAAGGTCATGCCCCATCTGTTGGCCGCAAAACAGTGCC
>CAIPGD010000106.1 GCA_903864485.1 uncultured bacterium
TCTGGCCGGAGCTCGGCCGAGGGCGGTCGGTCAATGATACGGCTTGGAATTATTTCACCGGCAATTGCATTCGCAACCATTGCAGGCGTGTGGCCATTGCGCCAGCGGCAAAGGCGCCACACCGTGGTCTTCAGCAAGTCTTTGATCACAGCGAAACCACCCGCCATATCGCCATAAAGGGTGCAATAACCGGTGGCCATTTCGCTCTTATTGCCAGTCGTCAGAACGATCGATCCGTGACGGTTCGAAAGCGCCATCAGAAGCGTCCCTCGAATGCGGGCCTGAAGGTTCTCCTCGGTCGTATCGGTACTGCTGCGCCCGACCAGTTCATCGGCCAGCAAATTATGGAATGCCTCAAACGGACCAGCGATCGGGATCTCGTCATAACGAACACCAAGGCGCTCCGCCATTTCGCGCGCGTCGATCCACGAAATATCCGCGGTATACCGGCTGGGCATCATGACCGCCCGCACGCGATCGGCGCCCAACGCATCGACAGCGACGGCCATCGTCAATGCAGAGTCAACCCCCCCCGAGAGCCCGAGTAACGCGCCGGGAAAACCATTCTTGCCGAGATAATCGCGAACGCCCAACACCAACGCCGAATACACTTGTTCATCGAGCGTAAGCGCTGGCTCGATCCGTCCAGAGAGCTCAAGCGTGCCGACCCGACCGTCATTAGCGGCGTCCGCATCGACCACATCCACGACGAGCAAATCCGTCGCGAACTGCCGCGCCTGCGCCCGTATCGTGCCCTGAGCGTCGAGGGCAAAGGACCCACCATCAAACACCAGTTCATCCTGCCCACCCACGAGGTTTGCTGCGATCAGGGCGCATCCCAGGCGGCAAACATTTGCCCGAGCCGTCTCGAGTCGCAGCGGCTGCTTGTCCAGGTGGTAGGGGCTGGCATTGAGCGCCAAGATTAGTTCGGCGCCCTCTTCCCGGGCGCGGGCTGGGACCTCTGCGCGCCAGAAATCCTCACAGATCAGGATGCCAACCTGAATCCCTCGGACCTCGATCACGCACGAATGCCTTCCTGGCGTGAAATAGCGTTGCTCATCAAATACGTCGTAGTTTGGCAATTCCTGTTTGAAATACTCCGCGATGACTTGTCCGCCACGAACAACAGTTGCCGCATTGTGTCGGCAGCCAGCACGCTCGACCGCCTGGCCCACAACGAGCACCAGATCGGGCCATGCTTGAGTCGCGCTGAGCAATCGATCAAACGCCATCTCACCGCTTCGATAGAATGCGGGACGCAGTAGCAGGTCCTCTGGCGGATATCCGGCCAGAGCCAGTTCCGGCGTCAGCACCAGGTCGGCACCGGCTGCATGGGCCGCCCGGGTCGATTCCAATAGTTGTGACAGGTTCCCCTCGAAGTCGCCAACGACGGGGTTGCATTGCAAAGCAGCAATTCGAACGCGGGAGCGCGGATTCATCGTGAACGGTTCGACATTGAAAGACCTAGAATATCGCACGGAGATCGTCGGACGTATCGCCGACCTGGATCGCGTGCAGTGGGCTGAGCTGATTCAGGCTGATGCAGCCGATCGGAGCGCCGTCTGCCCCCTCGGTCATCCCTTCGTTCGGCACGAGTGGCTCGACGCCCTCGAATCGAGTGGCTCGGCCAGCCCCGAGACCGGTTGGACCCCCTTACACCTGCTTTTGCGAAGCGACGATGGCACCCTCATGGGCGCGGCCATCCTTTATGCCAAAGACCACTCATGGGGCGAGTTCGTCTTCGATCATGCATGGGCGAACGCTCATCAACGCAATGGGATTCCGTATTACCCCAAGCTCGTGGCCGCCATCCCATTCACACCCGTAGCCGGTCCGCGATTAATTGCGCGCAACGCGGACGTGCGGGCAGCACTCGCAAAAGCACTGCCCATACTCGCCCGATCGGGGCAGTTGTCGTCGGTTCACCTGCTCTTTCCGCAAGCAGCCGACGAAGCCGCGCTGGCCATCGCGCCCGAACCCCCATCGGAGCCAGACCAAGCCGACCAAGCCGACCAAGCCGACCA